>NZ_KV838729.1:0-439 GCF_001838765.1 Staphylococcus sp. HMSC34G04 | reverse complement strand
TATATTATAAATTCAACTTTGCAACAGAACCTAAATACTTATATAAATGATATAAGTAAACTATAATTAACATTGTATTACAATATAATGTTTTGTATACTATAATTGTATTACATAATGTTTTGTATACTATAATTGTATTACCAGTTTTTGTTTTATATACAATAATTGTATTACCAGTTTTTGTTTTAAAAATTTAATTTGTAAAATTGGAATACGATTTTATAGAGAGAAAAAGGGAGTGTTCATTTGAAAAAAACACGAAAAAATTAGATTTCTTACCGAATAAATTAAATAAATATTCGATAAGAAAATTCACAGTAGGAACAGCATCAATTTTAGTTGGTGCAACATTAATTTTTGGTGCAGGACATAATGTAGCTGAAGCAACTGAAGAAGATGGTAGTACAAATCAATCATCAACAGAAGACAAAACAAC
>NZ_KV838728.1:0-72847 GCF_001838765.1 Staphylococcus sp. HMSC34G04 | reverse complement strand
ACAAAGCCATGATGCTCCATATTAATACCGTCCAAACTTCCGCCTGAGATATCTAATTCTTCTAAAATATGGATATTTTCGCCTTTCATTTGTCCATCTCTAATTAAAAAACATGCTGCAGCTAAAGAAGCTAATCCAGACCCTATTAAATAGGCTGATTTACTATCAACATTTTCAGGTTTTTTAGGTCGAGCAAACGCTTCGTAATTACTATTTGTATAATACATAGAAACATCACTCCAATTAAATAAAAGTTTGAAAATCTGTATGATATCGCTTTCAAGTATATTTTACCCCTCTTTGTGTAATAACACAAACAATTGGTTATTTTTTAATTTAATTCACTTAAAACTATACTAATCTTTTTTATTTAGCTATTTTTAACATCAAATTAAAGATTTGTTAGAAAAATTTAAATCGTTAATTCTATAAACTTCATCATGATACACATTTATTGCAATTCATCTCTAAAATAGTAAATATATTTCTTGTTTAAATAACAATACTTGAAAGAACCTTGACAATATATAATAAAAATCATACATTTAAGTTAATTAAATAATTGAACGCACTAGGGGTGTATTCTTTACTGAGATGAGGCCAACCTCAAACCCTTCGAACCTGATCTAGCTAGTTACTAGCGTAGGAAAGTGTTGTTATACATCTAATGAATTATGATTAGATGTTGCTTCTGACGCACAACTTTCCTAGAGATGGTTGTGCGTTTTTTAGGAGGATGTTTTTATGTCAAAAGGTTTAAAACTATCTGAAATTCTTGTGACAGTTTTAATTTCAGTAGTATTTGCCATCATTTATAACTTATGGTGGTTTGTTTACAATATTGTACAAGTTGCGGGTATTCACTTAGAACAACTTACATATGGTGTATGGTTTATGGCAGCAGTCGTTTGTTACTTAATCATTCCTAAGCCAGGTATAGCATTATTAGCAGAAATCGCAGCTGGAGCTGGTGAAACGATTGTCATGGGAAAATTTGATATACCTACTATCATATATGCGATATTACAGGGACTGGCTTGTGAAATTATATTTGCTATTTTTAAATATAAATCACGTTCTGCTGCTGTAGCAATGCTTGCTGGATTAGCAACTGCTTTAATCTCTTTCCCAGTGGATTACTTCTATGGTTACCTAAACGAAGTTGCTGGATGGAACTTACTACTATTTATCATTTTCCGTTCAATTAGCGGAATTGTATTAGCTGGTTTAGTTTCATACTGGATTGTCAAAGCATTAGATAAAACTGGTGTAACTAAATTCTTCAGACCAGCATCACAACAAGATTACGATAACCTATAAGGGGATTTTTTAATTGTTACGTGTTAAAAATTTACGTTTAAAGTATCCGAATGGAGATAGGAAAATATTCAACAACTTAAATCTTGAGATTAAAAATAAAGAAAAAGTGCTTTTACTCGGTCCTTCCGGATCAGGTAAAAGCACATTACTTAATGTATTAAGTGGAATAGTACCTAATTTAATTGAACTTCCGATGAAATATGATGAATTGAATATTGATCATGATAGTGGCGTTATATTTCAAGATCCAGATAATCAATTTTGTATGCCAAAAGTATATGAGGAACTTGCATTTGTTTTAGAAAATAGAAATATTCCTAGAAGTGAGATGGATCAAGAAATCGAAGACGCGTTAAAGTCTGTAGACCTCAATGTTACTCATAAAACATATGTCAACAATCTAAGTGGTGGTATGAAACAGAAGTTAGCTATTGTTGAAACAATACTACAAAAATCAAAGACACTTTTTTTAGATGAGCCTACTGCAATGCTCGACGTAAAAGCAACTGAAGATTTATGGAAGAAATTAATCAATCTTTGGCAAGATCAAACAGTTTTAATTGTTGAGCATAAGGTTGAACATATTTGGCAACATGTTGACCGCGTATTGTTATTAAATTATGATGGTCAAATTGTTGCTGACGACACCCCTGAACAAATCTTAGATCATTATGAAGGGCTATTAACTGAATACGGAGTTTGGCACCCTAGAGCATGGCAGAGTGCACCACGCCCCATCCCATTACCTAATCAAACAAAGAATCTCTTATTTCATTTTGACGACGGGCAAATTATTAGAGGTAAAAAGACACTTTTTTCATCCAAGGAGCTTAAACTGTATTCAGGTGAATGGTTAACAATCACTGGTAAAAATGGCGCTGGTAAAACCTCTTTACTAGAAGCTATGTTACAACTAATTAAATATGAAGGTAACATGTTTTATCGCGACCAATTATTATCTAAAATTAAACAAGCGGCAAAGCATATGTATTTGGTATATCAGAATCCTGAATTACAATTTATTACGAATTCTGTTTATGATGAAGTGTATATTCATTATAATCACTTAGATCCTAAGCATGCGAATGATGAAACTATGGATTTATTAAAATTATTACATTTAGATCAAGTTAAGGATCATCATCCTTTTGAAATATCAACAGGTCAAAAGCGTCGTTTAAGTGTTGCAACAGCATTAAGTTCAAAGGCAGAGATTATTTTATTAGATGAGCCAACATTCGGCCTAGATAGTCATAATACATTTCAACTTATCAAGTTATTTCAAGAACGCGTTAATCAAGGTCAAACAATTATCATGGTGACACATGATCCAGAAATTATTAAACGATATCCAACAAGACGATTACGCGTGGAAGATGGGTGTCTTAAAGAAATGGAAGGTGAACACATTGTTTGAAAGATGGAAAAAACGCCACACCTTCGTTGATGATGTAAATATCATTACTAAGTTACTTTTAGGTATCGCATTATTCTTTTTCATTATATTTATCCATAACTTTGACTTTATGATTTATATCGTTATATTAATGTTTATGTTCTTACTTTTATTTAACGGTACAGAATTTAAAATAACTGCCATTTTTATATTAGTCACAACACTCTTTGCCTTGATGTCGTCATTATTTATGATTTTATATGGTGATGGAGAACATATGCTTGTAAAATTTGGTATTTTGCAAATAAGTACAGAAAGTATTGTACGAGGTCTTCATCTATCTATGAGAACAATTACCGTTTCAATGTTTGGTATACTAATCGCACTAACTTCACAAATTGTAATGATTTTTTATAGTTTAATGCAACATTTAAAGGTGAAGCCTAAATTTGCTTATGCTTTTATGGCAGCGATTAGAATGGTTCCACTTATAATAAGTTCTCTTATTCAATTAAGACGGTCCCTAAAAATGCGTTATCAAATGATAGATGCATCTAACTATAAAGGAATCAAGCGTCTTAACCACTTGGTCATACCTTTATTAAGTCAAAATATTCGACGTGCACATCAACTTTCTGTTGCAATGGAGTCTAAAGGCTTTAAAGATGGTCCAAGAACATACTACTATCGGGTTCCATTTTCATATAAAGATATCATCTTTGTTGCTTGTATATTAATTATCATTACTTTGTCATTTGTCTTATCATCATACCTTCCAATTACCGGTATTCATGATGTCCGTTTTGGACAATTAGACTAATAATTACACACCCAATATTTAATTAAAAGTAAATATTCATTTTATTCCAATGTAAATAGAAATCATAAAAAAATGTCCTTCGTTGATCATATCCAATCAACGAAGGACTTTATTTCGAATTGAACAACCAATTTTACTTAGTAATGGCTTTATTGCCAATATCATTACGATAAAAAAGATTGTCACTTTTTATTTGTCGTGCATGTTCATATGCGTTTGCTTGTGCTTTTTCAACTGTTGGACCTTCCCCTATAGCTAGGATAACTCGTCCGCCAGAATTCACAAAACATTGACCTTCTTTCTTTAATCCACTCACATAATAATGAGAATCTAGATTAAAACCACTTATTTCATGCCCTTTTTCATATGTACCAGGGTATCCTTTAGATGCTAGCATTACTCCTACAACAGCTTCATCTTTCCAGTTAAAATGAATAGGTTTACAATTTTCCAAATCGATAATGAGTTGCATTAAGTCACTTTCTAAACGTGTTAATAATACTTGTGCTTCAGGATCACCAAAACGTGCATTAAACTCGATAACTTTAGGTCCATCTTTTGTTAAAATTGCACCAATGTATAGTAATCCAAAGAAGTCATGACCTTCTTGTGCCATAGCTTTAGCAATAGGTTGAGCAATCTCCTTATTAGTTTGCTCAAGAACAGATGCATCAATGTGTGGTACTGGGCAATATGCGCCCATTCCACCAGTATTTGGTCCTTGATCATTATCAAATGCTCGCTTATGATCTTGAGCAATACAGTCGAAAGGAACCGCATAATCTCCATTTACAAAAGTCATTAAAGAAAACTCTTCTCCTTCTAAATAACTTTCGAAAACGACTTTCCCTTTTTCTTCTTTATAAATTGTTTTGACCCCTTCTAATGCGTCTTCTCTTGTAAAAGCAATAATAACCCCTTTACCTGCTGCTAAACCGTCTTTCTTTATTACGATTGGTAAATCACAAGTTTCAACATATTGCAACGCCTCGTTACGTGAACTTACTTCTTTATATTCTGCTGTAGGAATATGATATTTGTCCATTAATTGCTTGGCAAATAATTTTGAACCTTCAATTTGAGCCGCATCTTGTCCTGGGCCAAACACTTTAATATTTGCATTTCTTAATAAATCAGATAATCCGTCTATTAAAGGTTGTTCAGGGCCAATGATTACCCAATCAATTGCGTTATGCTGAGCAAAATGTAAAATAGCTTGATGATCTGATTCAGCAATTTCACCGTGCACTTCAGCAATATTGACCATTGCATCATTTCCTGGAATCGCGTAAACCTTATCTACAATTGGAGATTGATTGATTTTAGAAGCTAATGCATGTTCACGTCCACCAGCTCCAACTATTAAAACTTTCAATAGATTACCCCTTTCTTTTCAAAAATTAATGTTTAAAATGACGCATACCTGTCATAACCATTGTAATGCCATATTTATTAGCCATATCAATAGAATCTTGATCTTTAATTGAACCACCTGGTTGAATAATTGCCTTAATACCATGTTCGGCCGCATATTCAACTGTATCTCCCATTGGGAAGAAACCATCTGAAACAAGCGCAACATTATCGTTAATTTCTATTGCTCTTTCGATTGCAATTTTAGCGGAACCTACACGATTCATTTGTCCTGCACCTATACCAACTGTTTGTTTGTTGTTACTCAATATCACTGCATTACTCTTAACGGCACTTACAACTTTCCAACCTAGGAGCATAGCTTCCCACTGTGCTTCTGTAGGTTGAGTGTCGGTAGCAACAGTCATGTCGTTTCGAGTCACATCTTTATTATCTTTATCTTGTACTAAGTAACCACCTGAAACGGAAACAAATTCTTGTTCAGCATTATCAATTGTCATATCTATTTGTAATAAACGAATATTTTTCTTTTGTGTCAATATTTTTAAAGCTTCCTCAGTAAATTGAGGTGCAATAATTACTTCTAAAAAGATAGAATGTAATGCTTCAGCTAATTTAACATCTACTGTTCTATTCAATGCTATAATACCACCAAATATTGATTGATTATCCGCTTCATAAGCATGTTGAAATGCTTCATCAATCGACTGTCCAATTCCTACTCCACACGGGTTCATATGTTTTACTGCTACAGCAGTTGGCTCGTTGAATTTTTTTACTAAACTGAGCGCTGCATCTGCGTCTTTAATATTATTAAAACTCAATTGTTTACCATGTAATTGTTTTGCACCAGCAATCGTATGTTTGCTATCAGATGTTCTAACAAAATATGCAGATTGCTGAGGGTTTTCACCATATCTTAGTGTTTCCTTATTATCTTTGAAATAGTTAACAATAGCATGATCATATTCATTTGTATGTTGGAAAACTTTAACCATTAGCGATTTTCTATATGCTTCGTCCAATTGTTGATTTTTAATTCTCTCAATAACCTCGTTGTAATCGGAAGGATGTACGATAGTTGTAACATGTTTAAAGTTTTTAGCAGCTGCTCTTAACATTGTAGGTCCACCGATATCAATATTTTCTATTGCATCAGTTTCTGTTACCTCAGGTTGAGCAACAGTCTGTTGGAAAGGATATAGGTTGACCACTACCATATCAATTAAATCAATATGTTGTTCTCGTAATTGCTCTAAATGACGTTCCTTATCTCGATCAGCTAAAATACCACCATGGACAGCTGGATGTAGTGTTTTAACACGACCATCCATAATTTCTGGAAATTGTGTTAACTCTGACACGGACTTAATATTGATATTCGCATCTTCCAATACACGTTTTGTACCACCCGTAGAATACAGTTCATAGTCTAAGTTAGTTAATGCTTTTGCAAACTCGACAATTCCACTTTTATTAGAAACGCTTAATATTGCTTTTTTCATTCTATAAGATACTCCTCTATTTAATGATTTTAGCTATAACTCTTGGATAAAGTTCATATTCTAAATGTTTTACTCTATCTTCTAATTGTACTTTAGTATCGTCCGGTTTTATATCACATTGCTGTTGTTCAATAATTTCTCCCGTATCCATCCCACTATCTACATAATGGACAGTTGATCCAGTGACAGTATCTCCACTCTCTAACGCTTGTCCTATGGCATCTAAACCTTTGAATTTAGGTAATAATGAGGGATGTATATTTAATATCCGTCCTTCATAAGCTTGTAATAAGTCTTGTCCAATTAATCTCATATAACCAGCTAATACAATCCACTGAACTTCCTCACTGGATAATAATTTAAGTAGATGCTGTTCATATAAAGATTTGGATGAAAAGTCTTTTGGTTTGTTAATATGAATTGGAATATTTAAATTTTTAGCTCTATCAATACAGGGTACCCCTTCATTATCCGTATACAATGCCGTTACATTGATACCAGACAATTGCCCTGATTGAATATGTTTTACGATATTTTCAAAGTTACTACCTGATCCTGAGGCAAAAATCGCGATATTGGTCACTATTCTACCTCCAATAAATGAATAGGTGTATCATCATCTTTTATAATTTCACCAATTTCATATGCAGTTGTATCCATTGCACGTAACGTTGTTAATGTTGTTTGAACATCTTTTTTGTCAACAATAACTATATATCCAATGCCCATATTAAATATGTTATACATTTCATTCGTTGAAATGTTGCCCTGTTTTTGAAGCCAATCGAAGACTTCTAACGTTGGGAATGATTGTGTATCTATTTTTGCTGATAAACCTTTAGGAAGGGCACGCGGAATATTTTCATAAAAACCTCCACCGGTAATATGGCTCATCGCTTTGATATCAACATGTTTCTTTAATTCAAGAATAGGCTTTACATACAATTTTGTTGGTGCAAGGAAGGTTTCTAAAAAGGTTTGACCATTAAATTGATCATGTAATTGAACTCCTGACTCTTTTATCATTTTTCTGACTAGACTATAACCATTGGAATGAATACCATTTGAAGCTAAACCAATAATTGCTTGTCCTTCTTCAACATTCGAACCATCAATATAGTCCTCTTTCTCTACAGCGCCTACTGCAAAACCAGCAATATCATATTCACCTTCATGATACATTTCTCCCATTTCAGCAGTTTCACCGCCTATAAGTGCCGTATTGGTTTGTTCACAACCGTCACTTATACCTTTAACGATTTGCTCTATGGTACTTGGCACTACTTTATTCGTGGCAATATAGTCTAAAAAGTATAAAGGCTCAGCACCTGTTGTTAAAATATCATTTACACACATTGCGACAGCATCAATACCAATTGTGTCATGCTTTCCATAGTCAATTGCTAATTTTAACTTTGTACCCACACCGTCAGTACCTGATACCAGAACTGGCGCTTTCATATTTAATTGGGACAAATCAAATGTTGCACCAAATCCACCTAAACCACCTAATACTTCTTTACGCAATGTACGTTCAACATGACTTGTTATTCTCTCAACTGCTTCATATCCTGCTTGAATATTTACACCAGATTCCTCATATGCTTTAGACATGCAAATTTCCCTCACTATCAAAATAATGTTTATTATTAGCTATATATGATTTTTGACGTTCACTTAAATGCTTTTTATAATTTTTTTCATAATCGTAAAGTCCTGCTGGATAATCACCTGTAAAACTTTCTACACACAAGCCATGATATGGCGCATCATAATCAAGTCCTATAGACTCGATTAAGCCATCAACACTTAAATAAGCAAGAGAATCTGCACCAATATGATTTTTAATTTCCTCTGGAGACTTACTTGCTGAGATGAGTTCAGCTGTTGTAGATACGTCAATACCATAAAAACTAGGGAACATAAATTCGGGAGAAGCAATTCTTACGTGAATACGGTTAGCTCCTGAATCCTTAAGCATTTTAACTATGCGTTTAATCGTTGTACCTCGAACAATCGAATCATCTACAAGTACGATATCTTTACCATCAACAATATCCTTAACAGCCGACAGTTTTACACGTACACCTTGCTCTCTTAATTCCTGAGTAGGTTGTATAAAAGTTCGAGCAACATATTGATTTTTAACTAGTCCCATTTCATATGGCAGTCCTATTTCTTCAGCATAGCCACTTGCTGCAGATAATGATGAATTAGGTACGCCTATTACCATATCTGCTTTTGCTGGGTTTTCCTGTGCTAAACGTTTACCTGATGCTTTTCGTACTGCATGAACATTTTTTCCAGCAATCGTTGAATCAGGTCTCGCAAAATAAATATATTCCATAGCTGATATTGCAGTTGTCGTTTGTCTTGTGTATGTCTTAACTTCTATACCTTCATCCGTAATAACTACATACTCACCTGCATGGATATCTTGTACAAATTCAGCACCTAAAACATCAATCGCGCATGTTTCACTTGCTAAAATATAAGCACCGTTCTCCATTTTTCCAACTACTAATGGTCGAATAGCATTAGGATCTACTGCACCGTACAATGCATCTTTTGTTAGGATTGCAAAAGTAAATCCACCCTTAATGAGTCGCAAACTCTCTTTCAATGCTTCTTCAAATGTCGGCGCCTTACTGCGACGAATTAAGTGCATAATGACCTCAGTGTCAGAAGAAGAATGGAAAATCGCACCTTGTTCTTCTAAATTTTGACGTAGTGATTTAGCATTAATTAAATTACCGTTGTGACATATACCTACGCTCATATCATAAAAGTGATATAAAAATGGTTGGATATTTTCAATGCCTTTATTACCAGAGGTTGCGTAACGAACATGTCCTATCGCATGTGGATAACCTTTTATATTTGACATATGTTCGTCTTTAATTGCTTCAGTTAATAAGCCTAATCCTCGTTCACCTTTTAGCGTTTCGTGATTTGAAACTACAATACCTGCACCCTCTTGACCTCTGTGTTGCAAACTATGTAGACCCATATATGTTAACTGTGCTGCTTCAGGATGATTCCAAATACCGAAAACGCCACATTCTTCATTTAATCCTGAGTAGTTAGACATTGAACTATAGCCCCTTCCCATTTTTGTTTGATATCTGAAACGTTTTCTTTTATTTTTACGTCTGAGTTTGATATATCAAATGACTGCTGATGAGTTAATTGCCCAATTTCTTGAGCTTGATCTATATCCAACGTTTGCCCTTCTTTAACGATCACAATATATCGTCCTTGAGTTTCACTAAATAATTGTGCATTGGTCACATCTAATTGAGCTTGCATACCTAAATCATAATGAGCACTAATTTTAGCTAAAGTAACTAATAAGCCTCCCTTACCAACCGTTTGTACATGAGATGCAATGCCATTACGAATAGCCTGTTTGATTGATTTTCCTTTTGAAATTTCATCACTTAAATCAATAGATTCAAACTCATGATTAACTGATCCATACAACAATTTTTCCAATTGACTGCCACCAAAGTCATCACGTGTTTCACCAACTAAATAAATTTTATCTCCTGCTTTAGGTTTAAACTCTTTTAGATAGCTCACGTCTTCAATAAGACCAACCATTCCTACGACAGGTGTAGGGAAGATAGAGGTTCCACGTGTCTCGTTATATAATGAAACATTTCCTGAAACTACAGGAGTTTGAAGCACTTCACAAGCTTCTGACATCCCTTTTGTTGAATCTATTAATTGTTGATAGATTTCTTTCTTCTCTGGAGAACCATAGTTTAGACAATCAGTCATAGCCAATGGTGTCGCCCCTACTGCAATCAAATTTCGATAGGCTTCAGCAACAACCATTTTCCCACCTTCATAAGGTTGGTTGAAAACATAACGTGCTTCACCATCTATAGTTGAAGCAATAGCTTTTTGTGTTCCTTCTACGCGCACAACTGAAGCTTGTAAACCTGGCTTAATAATTGTATTTGCTCCTACTTGTTGATCGTATTGTTCATATAAATGATGTTTAGATGCTATTGTAGGGTGTTGTAATAACTTGATAAACGTATCATGTACATCTATATTGCTGTAATCGTTTTTACATGTATTATATTCCTTTTCTTCTCCTTCTAAAATATACACTGGTGCCTCATCAGCAAGAGGTTGCACAGGAATGTCTGCATACACCTCATCATCGTATGTAAGCACGAATCTGTCAGTGTCTGTTACTTCGCCTATTACTGCACTATCTAGTTCGTGTTTATTGAATAAATCTAAAAACTTTTGTTCTGTACCTTTTTCTACAACTAACAGCATTCTTTCTTGTGTTTCAGAAAGCATCATTTCATATGGGGAAATTCCTGGTTCTCTTGTTGGAACTTGATCAAGTCTTAAATGTAAACCACTACCACCTTTAGCTGCCATTTCAGATGAAGATGAAGTTAAACCAGCTGCTCCCATATCTTGTATACCTACTAGTTCATCAAAGGTAATTGCTTCTAATGTTGCTTCCATTAGCTTTTTGCCTACAAATGGATCACCAATTTGTACTGAAGGTCTTTTACTTTCACTTTCCTCAGTAAGTTCTTCAGATGCAAATGTTGCGCCATGAATACCGTCACGCCCAGTTTTTAAACCTACATATATAACGGAATTACCAACACCCTTAGCTGTTCCTTTTTGGACCATATCATGATCAATAATTCCTACACACATAGCATTGACTAATGGATTACCATCATAGCGTTCATCAAATTCAATCTCTCCAGCCGTAGTAGGAATGCCAATACAGTTTCCATATCCCCCAATACCACTTACAACACCTTTAAGTAATCGTTGATTTTGTTTTACAGTTAACTCACCAAAACGAAGACTATTTAGTAAATTAATTGGACGAGCACCAATTGAAACAATATCTCTAATAATACCTCCAACTCCAGTTGCCGCACCCTGATAAGGTTCAATTGCAGATGGATGATTGTGAGACTCGACTTTAAATACTACGGCTTGATTATCGCCTATATCTACAACACCTGCACCTTCTCCTGGTCCCATTAATACGTGCTCTCCTGTCGTAGGAAATTGTTTTAAAAATGGTTTAGAATGTTTATATGAGCAATGTTCGCTCCACATCACTGAGAAAATTCCTACTTCTGTGAAGTTGGGTTCTCTACCAAGAATTTCAACCACTTTGTCATATTCTTTATCACTTAATCCCATATCTTGATAAAGTTTTTCAAGTTTAATCTCTTCATTACTTGGTTCAATAAATTTAGACATTTTGTTCCCTCCAACTTTTCACCATTGATTCAAACAATTTCACACCGCTATTTGTTCCTAACAATGTTTCAAGTGCGCGTTCAGGGTGTGGCATCATCCCACAAACGTTACCCTCTTTATTAACTATTCCTGCAATATCTTCATAAGATCCATTAGGGTTATTCGTATATTTAAGGATAATTTGATTGTTGTCGTTGAGTTCACGATATATTTCATCAGTACAATAATAATGACCTTCACCATGTGCTACAGGATAAACAACATTCTCATTTTTCATATATAAATGCGTAAAAGGTGTTTGATTATTAGTAATTTTTAAATTTTCGTTTCTACTAATAAATAAATGTGAGTCATTATGAAGTAATGCGCCTGGTAACAATCCAATCTCAGTTAAAATTTGAAACCCATTACATACTCCTAAAACAGGCTTACCTTCTTTCGCAAATCGCTTAACTTCTTTAATAATCGGAGCAACACTTGCCATAGCTCCTGATCTCAAATAATCACCAAATGAAAAACCACCAGGTATTAAAACACCATCAAAACCATCTAAAGTCGTTTCACGATAATCGACATATGCTGCATCAACACCTGATTTAATAGCTGCATTATACATGTCTCTATCGCAGTTTGAACCAGGGAACACAAGAACTGCAAATTTCATATTATGCTTGCTCCTTTTCATCAATAACTTTATAGCTATATTCTTCAATGACTGTATTGGCAAATAACTTTTCACTTAGTGTCGTAATAATATTATCAACAGCTTCGTCAGTTGGTTCATTAACTGTCATATACAAAACTTTACCTACTCGAATGTCATTCACTTGTTCATAACCAAGATCGTGAACTGCTCGGTTTAAAGCTTGTCCTTGTGTATCTAAAACCTGTGGTTGTAAAGTGATATGTAGTTCAATCGTTTTCATTATTTAAGATCCTCCAATTTATTTAAAAATGTTTGATAAGTTTCAATAAGCGAGCCAGTGTTGTTTCTATATACATCTTTATCAAAGTTAGTATCCGTATTTTTATCCCATATTCTGCAAGTGTCGGGAGAGATTTCATCTGCAAGTAAAATTTTTCCACTATTGGTTTTACCAAATTCAACCTTAAAATCTACAAGTCTCAAACTCATTTCATTCATCAATTGAATCAGTACTTGGTTAATGTCTTTAGCCATTTGTTTAAGTTGTGTTATTTCTTCATCGTTCACTATGCCGAGTAATTTTACATGGTCATCAGTAATAAGCGGATCATTAAGTTCATCTTTTTTGTAGAAGAATTCTACTAAAGGTTCTTCAAATTTATGCCCTTTTTTAAAACCAAGACGCTTTGTTATCGAACCAGTGGCAATGTTTCTAACAACTACTTCTAAAGGTATAATATCAACTTGTTGGACGAGTTGTTCTGTTTGTGATAGTTGTTTAATAAAGTGATTGTCAATATGATTATGAGTTAAATAATCAAATATAATAGAAGTAATTTGATTATTTAACTTACCCTTGCCAATCATAGTATCTTTTTTTGCACCGTTTCCTGCTGTTACTTCATCTTTATATTCAACTCGTAATTGACCATCAATATTTGTCGTGAATACTCTTTTAGCTTTACCTTCATATAACAATGACACTTACTTGTCTCTCCCTTCAAATTTCATTAACATATATTGTTCTGTTTGATTGACATCATCCGTCAGTAAAGTCATATGTCCCATTTTTCTATCAGGTTTTCTTTCTTTCTTACCGTAAATGTGAATATGCCAATCTGGGTGTCTGCTAAATTCATTTTCAAGCAAATCCAAATCCCGACCTAATAAATTCATCATTACTGTTGGCTTTAATAATTCAATAGCTTGCGGAAGTTTTTGACCAGTTATGGCTAGAATATGTGTATCAAACTGTGAGTAATCACAAGCTTCTATAGAATAGTGTCCAGAATTATGTGGTCTAGGTGCAATTTCATTTACATATAAGTTATCTTCTTTATCAATAAAGAATTCTACTGTAAAGGTTCCAACAAAATGTATTGCGCGAGTGATTTTCTCAACTTCCTTACGTGCTTCATATTCTTTATCAGTTCTTGCCGGAACGACTGTTTTAAATAATATTTGATTTTGATGCTCATTTTCTTGAAGAGGAAAGTATGTTGTTTGTTGTTCATTTCCAATTGTTACTGTAAGAGATACTTCCTTTTTAATATCAAGATATTGTTCAGCAACACATTCTTGCTTCTCAACTAACTGATATGCTTCGTCTAATTCCGAATCATCTCTTACCAAAATTTGTCCTTTACCATCATATCCACCAAAACGTGTTTTCACTATGAACGGAAAGCCTAATTTGTCTATGGCTTTTAATAAGTCTTGATTAGTTTGAATTTGTATAAAGGGAACAATTTGAGTATTTGCTTCTAGTAATGTTTGCTTCTCGGTTAGCCTATCTTGTAATAGTTCAATAGCTTGGTAACCTTGAGGAATATGATATAACTGAGTGAGTTTTTTTAATTGTTCAGACGAAATATTTTCAAACTCGTAAGTAACAACATCAGAATTTTCACCTAACTGATTTAAGGCTTGCTCATCATCATAATTTGCATGAATAAACTGATGTGCGACATAACGACAAGGACAGTCTTCATTAGGATCTAAGACAATCACCTTATAACCCATTTTTTGAGCAGACTGAGCCATCATTTTTCCTAACTGCCCTCCGCCAATGATTCCTATTGTCGCGCCAAATTTAAGTTTACTGAAGTTCATTTTGCATTTCCTCCACTTTTGCGACTAAATATTTTTCATAATTTTCCAAATTATTTTGAACTGATTCATTTGTTATTCCTAACATTCTTGCCGCTAATATCCCAGCATTTTTAGCACCTGATTTTCCAATTGCTGTGGTTGCAACTGGTATACCACCAGGCATTTGGACGATAGATAGTAATGAATCTAAACCTTTTAGACTTTTAGATTCAATTGGTACACCAATCACAGGCAATGTTGTCATGGAAGCTACCATTCCAGGTAAGTGTGCTGCTCCCCCTGCACCGGCAATGATGATATCAAAACCATTTTGACGTGCTTGACGAGCGAAATTGAACATCATTTGAGGCGTACGATGAGCTGAAACGACTTTCTTTTCGTACGGTATTTCAAATTCTTCAAGCATCGAACAACTTTCTTTCATAATTTTCCAATCTGAGGAACTGCCCATAATGACTGCTACTTTCACTTTGTACACCCTTTCGAAACTTTTGGATTGTTATTAGGAATAGTTGTATATTACACATATAGCATAACAATCCATTCGGTATTTTTCAATCAAAAATCGAACTTTAACACTTATTTAAATATTAATTTACGTATTTTGACTATCATTTTCTTTTTGATTAATGTTAAAGTTAAGATATTAATTAACAATTAGGAGGAATTTAAGGTGGTTGCTAAAATTTTAGATGGTAAGCAAATAGCAAAAGAATATAGACAGAGACTTAAAAATCAAGTCAATGAATTAAAAGAACATGGTTTTACTCCAAAATTATCAGTCATATTAGTTGGTAATGATGGTGCAAGCCAAAGTTATGTAAAATCAAAGAAAAAAGCAGCAGAAAAAATTGGAATGATATCTGAAATTGTTCACTTAGACGAATCCACGTCAGAAGAAGAAGTTTTAAGCGAACTTAATCGATTAAACAATGACGATACTGTTAGTGGTATTTTAGTTCAAGTGCCATTACCTAAACAGGTAAGCGAACAAAAAGTACTTGAAACTATCAATCCGAACAAAGATGTAGATGGTTTCCATCCAATAAATATTGGAAAATTGTATATTGATGAGCAAACCTTTGTACCATGTACACCCCTAGGTATTATGGAAATTTTAAAACACGCAGATATTAATTTAGAAGGAAAAAATGCAGTTGTTATTGGTCGTAGTCATATTGTTGGCCAACCTGTTTCAAAGTTATTGTTGCAAGCTAACGCAACTGTTACGATTTTACATTCACGTACAAAAAATATGAATGCACACTTAAAACAAGCAGATGTGATTGTTAGCGCAGTAGGACAACCTGGTTTAGTTACTAAAGAAAATGTTAAAGCAGGCGCAGTAATTATAGATGTTGGTAATACACCTGATGAAAATGGTAAATTAAAAGGAGATGTAGCATATGATGAAGTAAAAGAAATAGCTAGTGCAATTACTCCGGTACCAGGTGGTGTTGGTCCTTTAACTATTACAATGGTACTTAATAATACCCTTCTTGCAGAGAAATTAAGACGTGGCTTAACAAAATAATATCAGTGAAAAAGCCCGTGACATGAATACGTAGTCATGGACTTTTTCTGTCTTACTTCCAACTCATAAATGTGTTGAACATAAGTTTATGAGTTAATTTTATTCTATTTTTTCTTTATCAATCATTTAATATAACAACGAATTTTCGTCTAATTCACAATACTTATTAATTGAGCTCTAAACTTCGAATTCAATTTCAGTAAATGTTTTCAAACAATTCACAATTTACATAATCTTTATCAAATTTTCATAAAAAAGGATTTAATTTTTATGTTGATTAAGTTATATTAAGACCATAGTATGATGTCGGCAAAATAAAAATAGGGTATATTAAACTTAAATTATAGATGATTCAATACACGGAGGTTAAGTTATGAACAAATTACTACAGTCATTATCAGCACTTGGAGTTTCAGCTACATTAGTGACACCCAATTTAAATGCAGAAGCCACTACTAATACTGAACCTCAATTAAAAGGTGTTAACGATATCGTTATTGAAAAAGGACAAGAATATAATTTACTTAAAGGCATAAGTGCTTACGATAAAGAAGACGGCGATCTTACTCATAAAATCAAAATTGATGGTCAAGTTGATACATCCAAAGCAGGTAAGTATAAAGTGAAATACCAAGTTACCGATTCTGATGGTGCTGAAAAAACTTCTATAAGAAATATTGAAGTAAAATGAACCTCTCCTCTTAATCACACATAATCTTTGTTTAATTTCTACCTATTATACATTTTAATGAAATATAAATTACGAAAACGTTTATACAAAAATGAATTGTATAAGCGTTTATTTTTGTAATTAGAAATTATTTCATATGACTATGCATCACTTAAGAGAACATTCAATCAATAAACTAAAACGATATATCCAAATATTAGCCTACCTAAAATCAGACACATCTTATAGACAAATTCTTCTACTTAATTCTTGCTATATAAGATTATATTTTTCTATAAGTAATATTCCTTTTTTGTATCTAATTGATAAGATTTATCAATAATGTGTTGTATTACATGTAATTTTGCTAAATTTGTCTATTTTCACAAAATGTACACATAATTTTAACAAATCTTACAAACCCCGTCATATCTAGGACTAACAGACATCAATTATATTAATAAGTAATTTTTTTTGAACATACTCTTGTAAATATTGTGTAATAAACTAAAATTATTGGTAAGCCCTACATTTGTAGTATTAGGAGGTCAAAAAAAGTGTCAAAATTTAAGTCTTTGCTTCTATTATTTGGCACACTAATTTTACTTAGTGGTTGTTCAAATATAGAAGTTTTTAATGCAAAAGGGCCAGTAGCAAGCAGTCAAAAATTCTTGATTATCTATTCAATAATCTTCATGCTTGTTATTGTTGCTGTAGTGCTTTCCATGTTCGCTATTTTTATTTTTAAATATAGCTACAAAAAGAATAGCGAATCTGGTAAGATGCACCACAATTCTTTAATTGAAACAATTTGGTTTGTGGTACCTATTTTAATCGTAATTGCTTTAGCTATTCCTACAGTTAAAACTTTATACGATTATGAAAAACCACCAGAAAAAGACAAAGATCCACTTGTCGTTTATGCAGTAAGTGCTGGCTATAAATGGTTCTTTGCCTACCCTGATCAACATATTGAAACTGTTAACACATTAACAATTCCTAAAGATCGACCAGTTGTATTCAAGCTTCAATCTATGGATACAATGACAAGTTTCTGGATTCCACAATTAGGTGGTCAGAAATATGCCATGACTGGTATGACTATGAATTGGACTTTAACAGCTGATCAATTAGGTACTTTCAGAGGTCGTAACTCAAACTTCAATGGTGAGGGATTCTCTCGTCAAACATTTAAAGTTCACTCTGTAAGTCAAAATGATTTTGATAAGTGGGTAAAAGAAGCTAAAGGTAAGAAAACTTTAAGTCAAGATACTTTTGATAAGCAACTCTTACCAAGCACTTCTAACAAAGAATTAACATTCAGTGGTACTCATATGGCGTTTGTTGACCCTGCGGCTGATCCAGAGTATATCTTCTACGCTTACAAACGTTACAACTTTGAACAAAAAGATCCTAACTTCACAGCTGAAGAGGATTTATACAAAGATGTAAAAGATAAACCAATCAAACCTGCACGTAAGGTTCATATAACAAACCCTAACTATGAACGTCATGGTATGAAACCTATGATTCTCGGCAACAATGAAAAATACGATAATGAGTTCAAAAAAGAAGAGGATCATAACTCTAAAGAAATGGAAAAAATTTCTAAGGGAGCAAAAGACGAAAATGCGTCTAAACTTCACAAAAAAGAACACGATGATCATGGAGGTGGACATTAATGAATTTTCCATGGGATCAACTACTAGTTAAAGGAAATTGGATGATTATCTCAGCACAAATTGCTGCGCCATTCTTAGTCATCGGCCTTATAGCAGTTATATCTTATTTCAAATTATGGAAATATCTATATAAAGAATGGTTCACATCCGTAGACCATAAAAAAATCGGTATCATGTATTTAATTTCTGCCGTATTAATGTTCGTTCGTGGTGGTATCGATGCGTTGATGTTACGTACTCAATTAACAATTCCAGATAATAAATTCTTGGAAGCAAACCACTATAATGAAGTATTTACTACGCACGGCGTAATTATGATTATATTTATGGCTATGCCATTTATCTTTGGTTTATGGAATGTTGTTATTCCATTACAACTTGGTGCACGCGATGTTGCCTTTCCTGTAATGAATAACGTTAGTTTCTGGCTATTCTTCGCTGGTATGATTTTATTCAACCTATCATTTATTGTAGGTGGATCACCAGCTGCTGGTTGGACTAACTACGCACCACTTGCTGGTGAATTCAGTCCAGGTCCAGGTGTTAACTATTATTTAATTGCAATTCAAATATCTGGTATCGGATCGTTAATGACTGGTATCAACTTCTTTGTTACGATTCTAAGATGTAAAACGCCAACAATGAAGTTTATGCAAATGCCAATGTTCAGTGTAACAACATTCATTACAACATTAATCGTTATATTAGCATTCCCAGTGTTCACTGTAGCACTTGCTTTAATGACTGCTGATAGAATTTTTGGAACTCAGTTCTTCACTGTAGCAAATGGCGGTATGCCAATGCTTTGGGCAAACTTCTTCTGGGTATGGGGGCACCCTGAAGTTTATATCGTTATTTTGCCAGCATTCGGTATGTACTCAGAAATCATCCCTACTTTTGCCCGTAAACGTTTATTCGGTCATCAAAGTATGATTTGGGCAACTGCAGGTATCGCATTCTTAAGTTTCTTAGTTTGGGTTCACCATTTCTTCACTATGGGTAATGGTGCGTTAATTAACTCATTCTTCTCTATCTCAACAATGTTAATCGGTGTTCCAACCGGAGTTAAACTATTTAACTGGTTGCTCACATTGTATAAAGGTAGAATTACATTTGAGTCACCAATGCTATTCTCATTAGCATTCATCCCTAACTTCTTATTAGGAGGGGTTACTGGTGTAATGCTTGCAATGGCATCAGCTGACTATCAATATCACAATACTTATTTCTTAGTAGCTCACTTCCACTATACATTGGTTACTGGTGTAGTATTTGCCTGCTTAGCTGGTTTAATCTTCTGGTATCCAAAAATGATGGGCTACAAGTTAAATGAAACATTAAACAAATGGTGCTTCTGGTTCTTCATGATCGGATTTAACGTTTGTTTCTTACCACAATTCATTCTAGGTTTAGATGGTATGCCACGTCGTCTATACACTTACATGCCTTCTGATGGTTGGTGGTTACTAAACTTCATCTCAACTATCGGTGCATTATTGATGGCAATTGGATTCTTATTCCTAGTTGCAAGTATCGTTTATAGTCATATCAAAGCTCCACGTGAAGCTACTGGAGATAACTGGGATGGACTTGGTCGTACTTTAGAGTGGTCTACAGCATCAGCTATTCCACCTAAATACAACTTTGCTATCACTCCTGATTGGAATGACTACGATACATTCGTTGATATGAAGGAACATGGTCGTCATTATTTAGACAACCATAACTACAAAGATATTCATATGCCAAACAATACTCCAGTAGGATTCTGGATGGGTATATTTATGACTATTGGTGGTTTCTTCTTAATCTTCGAATCTATTGTTCCAGCACTTATCTGTTTAGCAGGTATTTTCATTACTATGATTTGGAGAAGTTTCCAAATTGATCATGGTTACCACATCCCTGCTTCAGAAGTTGCAGAAACTGAAGCTCGTTTAAGAGAAGCTCGAATTAAAGAAAGGGAGGCTGTAAGTCATGAGTCATGATGCAAATACTATTGATTCTCGTACACACGAAGGCGAATTAAATAAACTTGGCTTTTGGATTTTCCTTACAGCTGAATTTGCGTTATTCGGTACCCTATTTGCAACGTTATTAACGTTACAACATGGTGGCGGATATGGTGGTAAATTAACTACCGATTTATTCGAATTACATTTGATTTTAATAATGACTTTTGCATTATTAATTAGTTCTTATACTTGTGGTATTGCAATTTACTACATGCGACAAGAAAAGCAAAACTTAATGATGTTTTGGATGATTATCACAGTTATCCTAGGTCTTGTATTCGTAGGTTTTGAAATTTACGAATTCGCACACTATGCTTCTGAAGGTGTTAACCCAACTATTGGCTCCTTCTGGTCTAGTTTCTTTATATTACTAGGTACGCACGGTGCACACGTATCATTAGGTATTGTTTGGGTTATTTGTTTGTTAATTCAAATCGGAACTCGTGGTTTGGATTCATACAATGCTCCTAAATTATTTATAGTAAGTTTATACTGGCACTTCTTAGATGTTGTTTGGGTCTTCATCTTTACTGCCGTATATATGATAGGGATGGTGTATAGCGGATGAATACAATCGTAAAACATACAGTAGGTTTTATTGCTTCTATCGTACTAACGCTTTTAGCAGTTTTTGTAACTCTATACACTAATATGACATTCCATGCTAAGGTAACTATCATCTTTGGTTTTGCTTTCATTCAAGCTGCCCTTCAATTATTAATGTTCATGCATTTAACTGAAGGTAAAGATGGACGTTTACAATCGTTCAAAGTTATCTTTGCAATTATCATTACTTTAATAACTGTTATTGGAACATATTGGGTAATGCAAGGTGGACACTCTTCTCACTTATAAAGATGAGTTTCCTAAGGTTGATTTCAATAAAGAATGAATTTGAATATATTTGTTCTTTATTGATTCATTTCCACCTTATATGCAAAGAGCCTGAGACTTTTAAGTCTCAGGCTTTTTTTATATCGTAACAATCCCATACCATGTTATGCTTTAATTATTACGATATACGGAGATGATGATATGTCTATTCCCATTATAATTGATACAGATCCTGGTATAGATGATGCTACAGCAATTAGTATCGCACTGTCACACCCTCAATTTGACGTTAAAATGATATCAACTGTGAATGGTAATGTAGGTATTGAGAAAACGACAGCAAATGCACTAAAGCTTAAAAAGTTTTTTAATAGTTCTGTTCCTGTACATAGAGGCGCATCCCAACCATTGATTAATGACATTTTTGGAGCTACATCAATTCATGGTGAGTCTGGTATGGATGGTTACAATTTTCCACAAATAAATCAAGATGATTTAACATCGATTCATGCAGTTGAAGCAATGAAAAATCTATTAGTAAATACTCAAGAACCTTTAACCTTGATTGCCATAGGTCCACTTACAAATATTGCTATTCTATTAACTAGTTATCCTGAAGTTCAACCATTTATTAAGGAAATTGTTTTAATGGGTGGTAGTACCGGTAGAGGCAATGTAACGCCTTTAGCTGAATTTAATATATATTGTGATCCAGAAGCTGCTCAAATTGTATTTAACTCTGGATTACCTTTGACTATGATTGGTCTTGATTTGGCTCGTGAAGCATTGTTTACTCACCATTTTGTAAAAGACTTCAAAGATACAAATGCAACTTCAAGCATGTTATATAATTTATTTCAGCACTATAAGAGTGAAGATTTTGATATAGGATTCAAATTATACGATGTATTCACTATATTATATTTGTTGGATCCAGAAGCCTTTAATGTCAAGGAGGCGTATACTCAAATAGAATTAAATGGCAACTTTACAAGAGGAGCCACAGTGGTAGATTTTAATACGGAGTATCCCAATTGTACAGTTGTTTTAAGTCCTGTTGAAAGACAGTATGAGGATTTATTCTTAAACGCCCTTTCTTATTGTAAATAATTAAATTGCAATTTGAATGTTATTTTATTAATCATATAACAAATGCCCGGTTACACTTCACATTGAAGTCCCGGGCATTCGTTATATATAATTTATTGAAGACTAACCTTGTAAATAAAAAATAACGAGTCTAATCCATTATTAACAAAATTACAATTACTCAACTTTAACACCTGCTGTATTATAAGGCTTTTTCTGGTCAAGAATATTATAGAAAATATGTCTCATTTTGTTTTCATTACTTACTAATCCAGGTGTATTACTTACATTCGTCCCTAAAATGACAATATAACGATCATTAAAGTAAACAGTAAAAATTTGACCAAAGAATACCCCGTTGACTCTATTTAAATACGGAGTTATGTAAAAACCATATCTATATTCTTCTGGATATTCTTGAGTCCCAAATTCATGTAAAATAGGTCGAGTTTGACGCGCATTAAAGATTTTATTTTGTTGCAATGTATAAATTAATTTGCCCATATCATGTGGCGTCATATATAAATTACCAGCTCCATAATATTGATCTAATATATTAGGTTTAAGGAATGAAAAAGTATTATTTTTAAACTTATAACCTTTTGCCATCTCACTTTGAAGAGGTTTTTCGTCATAAAAAGCAGTATGTTTGAGATTATATTTATTACCTAATCGTTCATAATAATTTTTAACATATGGTTTTCCAGTAACATTTTCAATAACTTTAGCTAAAACTAAATAATTAGCATCATTATACTGATGCTTATGATAAACTGTATCATCAATACCTCGAGCTTGAATTGCTCTAACAGCTTGTTCTAAATTTTTGATATTAGTTGAAGCTTCATATTTATATAGTCCACTTTTATGTAACATTAAATCTTTAATTGTAATTTCTTTATTTGTTTTAAACCAAGGAATATATTTAGTGACTGAATCTTGCAAATTCACTTTATTTTCGACTTCAAGTTGCTTTAGCATTAAACCTGTTGTAAATTTTTGCGCTGATCCTATTAAATACATTGTATTTGCAGTGTTCTTTTTACCTTTCTCTATATCTTGATAACCGTATCCTTTATTCATTTTCACTTTTCCATTATCAAATACAGCTACAGTTCCATTAAATTGAGTTTTTTCTAAATATTTGTTTATCGATTTAGAAATGAGATCTTTTTTATCATATTTAGTTTTTAGTTTTTTAGGCTTCTCAACAGTCTTATCTCTCTTTTCAATATAATTCGTATTTCCACTTTCTTGACTTAACGTTTGTTTTTTTAATTCTAGGTGTCTTGTCCATTCAACACCTAATATACCTATTGACACGACTAAAGTTAATAATACGATAATAAAAAATACGATTTTAAATTTATTTAATTTCATCTTTATTGTTTGCCTCACACTTTAATGTCTTAAAATTTTGTTGACTATTCACATCATATGTCAATATATTATTCGTTATCATTTTTAAGGTTAAACCCCAAAATACTTGAATAAATAATTACCTGATGAGATATCTAAAATAAATGCTTATATATACTCCTAGCTAAAATGGTAATGACTTTTTTATTTAATTACACGACTACACTTAACCGATTAGAAAGTTTTAAATATTTTAACTGTAAATTCATAATGCTCTGGTTATCTTTGACATATCCAGTTACTTTTAATAATTACAATGCAACTAATATTATGATATTCATAACGTCAATGAATACACATACTTGTTCAAGAACGTTATAATATATCTAACTACTATATTAATTAATAAATACTTTTTTGATCATCAGATTTAAGATTCGTAATTAAAGAATATTACTTACAGATATATTTTATGAACAACTAATCCGTCTGCGCTTTGTTATAACAATGTTTATAGCTATTAAGCTAAAGTTTATTATAACTTAAAGCCATAAACAAATCACTTTAATTAGATAATACACTTATTTAAAAATAAATCTATAGTACTTTGGTACTATATGAAAATTAAGTTAAGCAATAAGTTGTTTAACTCAATGTTATAATCATTCATCAATAATATTTTGTAATAATAAAATGTTGATGAGAGTTGTAATTTGATTAATAAAGTAATACAATTTAAGGCTATAGTGTACTTAATAAATCATAACTTTTTATGTATCAATCATTTGTGAAATATTTAAAATTTAACTAGGAGTACTAACAATGAACAAATTTTTAAAATATTTTTTAATATTATTATCTTTTGGTCTCCTCGTTGTTCCAATTATTTTTGCTACTCAATTATATCAAAGTTCAGAATCTGCATTTGAGTCATCTCAAAACACTAAAGATTCTCAACGAAAGTCTACTTTAAGAGATACAAAAGTTGATCCTGAAAAACAACCTATATCAATTTTATTCTTAGGTATAGACGATAATGAAGGTAGAGAAAAAAACGGGCAAAGTGTAGAACATTCTAGGTCAGATGCTATGATATTATCTACTTTTAATCAGAAAAAGCATCAAATAAGAATGCTAAGCATACCTAGAGATACAATCAGTTATATACCTAAAGTTGGCTATTACGATAAAATAACACATGCGCATGCATATGGTGGACCTCTTGCTGCTATGGATTCAGTTGAAGCAACAATGAATGTACCGGTAGATTATTATGTGCGTATTAATATGAAAGCCTTTGTTGAAGCAGTTGATGAATTAGGTGGTATATATTATGACGTACCGTATAATCTAAATGAACCTAACAGTGATGATACTGGTAGAATTAAAATCAAAAAAGGATACCAAAAGCTAAACGGCGACCAAGCATTAGCTGTAGCTCGAACTCGACATCATGATTCAGACCTTAAACGTGGTCAAAGACAAATGGAACTTATTAAAATATTGTTCCAAAAAGCTCAAAATTTAAATTCTATAGATAAACTTGACAATGTTATTAGTATTGTAGGGAAAAATGCTAAACATAATTTAACTCAGAAAGAAATTAAGTCTCTAGCAAAAATGTATCTTGGTGGTAACACTGAAATTAAAACATCACAACTTAAAGGTAAGGATGACTACTTAAATGATATATACTATTACCACCCAAGCGTAAAAAGTATTATGGAATATTCAAATCTTTTACGTAATGATTTAGGTTTATCTAAAATAACAAACAAAAACGATTTCTTAGATCAAAGAGTCATTAAACGATATGGTTCACTCGTACCCCTAACAGAATTAGATGAAGACTTATTGCGTAAGAACCAAAAGGAATCGACTGATAGTCAGAAAGAGTCTTCTTCTTCATCACAAAATAATGATGAAGAAGATCAAACTAACGAACAAACAGACCAAAATACTTTAAACGGGAACGAGCAGTATCCAAATCAACAATACAACAATCAGGACAATGGTGAAAATGGTATGATAAATAATGACAATTATCCTTACGCACAATAAAAGCTATATAAACTTATGTGGTAAATATACTTAAAAGGAGCGCAAATATGAGTCGTAAAACATATGAAAAAATTGCTAGTATAAATGGTATGTTCAACGTACTTGAACAACAAATCATTCATAGTAAAGATATGGCATTATTCAGGAATGAATTTTTCTATGTAAACCATGAACACAGAGAAAATTATGAAGCGCTTTTGATCTACTACAAGGATAGTTTAGATAATCCCGTTGTAGATGGCGCATGCTACATTCTTGCTTTACCTGAAATATTTAATAAGGTTGATGTGTTTGAGTCTGATTTACCTTTTACCTGGGTTTATGATGAAAATGGGCTCACTGATACCATGAAGAGTATCAGTGTACCCCTTCAATATCTTATTGCAGCCGCTTTGGAAGTGACTGATGTAAATATATTTAAGCCTTCAGGTTTTACTATGGGCATGAACAATTGGAATATTGCCCAATTACGTATTTTTTGGCAATACTGCGCTATCGTTAGAAAAGAGGCTTTATAATACTATCAATTAGTAATAAACGTATCGTTTTTTAATTATTTGGTTTATAAATTATATATTTTTCTATTTATCAGAGTGAGGTTAGGACATAATTCCTAACAAAATAGCCAGTAAATGAGTTTTTTGTAAATTCATTTACTGGCTTCTTTATTTATAATACTTTTCGTATTGTTGGCTCTCTTTCTTAGGGGACAGCTTCAGTCTGTAGTCTTCAACTTGTCTTGTTCCCTCAAGAGTCTCGCCAAAATATTTTGCCTTTACCATGTAATTTAACATTGAAATACTAAAAAAATAAGGCCCTTTCGTATAATTTAATAAATACCATTAAACAAAATTAATAAGATACCTAATGTATAAAGACTATAATATGACTCAACTTAATTTACCAAGGAAACTTCAGTACTTATCCCCGCAAATGATATTTCACGATATGTACCGGACTCATTCTTTTTTTGGTGATGAACTAATTATGAATTTATAATGAACCTGCTTTATTTCATTTTCAATATGGTTAAAATAATTTTTAAAGGGAAAACCAGTGAAAATGGAGGTGATACTGTGTTTCAAATAGCAAAAAACAAAAGGATGCTAGAGGATTGCTTTGAAATAAGAAAGTGTGTTTTCGTCGAGGAACAAGGCGTACCACTCGAAAATGAATTTGATCAATATGAAGATTACTCATTCCATATAGTGGGATATATAAATGGAGTTCCTATGGCAACTGCTAGAATTAGATCTTTGAATACTCATGTTTGCAAAATTGAACGCGTAGCAATCATCAAGTGGTATCGCGGTCTTGGCTACGGTAAAAAATTAATACATGCTATTGAAACAATTGCAAAAAAACACCAATATAATAAACTCACTATGAATGCTCAATTACAAGCTCGAGACTTTTACTTAAAACTAGGTTACTCACCTTTTGGCAAAGTATTCTTAGAAGAAAATATAAAACATATTAGTATGAATAAGTTTTTATAAATCGATTTACATTCTATATACAAACTTAGCAATTTTAAAAATTGTAATAATCTTTATGTAGCTTACAAGCTTATAATAAACGTAAATAGTGATTTGGCAATGTTCACAGCATAAAAAACAATATTTCTGTTTGAGGCACAGGTTAAAATTACATTACAAATATGTTAAAAGCCATACAGTGTTAAGCCTTAAAGATTATAATTGAAACAAATCATATTAATGCGAGGAGTAAGAAATAAATGGCGAAGAAATTCAATTACAAATTACCGTCTATGGTTGCTTTAACGTTATTTGGCACAGCTTTTACTGCACATCAAGCAAATGCTGCTGAACAACCACAGGATCAGTCTAATCATAAAAATGTATTAGATGATCAAACTGCCCTAAAACAAGCAGAAAAAGCTAAAAGCGAAGTTACACAATCAACTACAAATGTATCTGGTACACAAACATATCAAGACCCTACCCAAGTTCAACCTGAACAAGATACACAAAGTACTACATATGATGCATCATTAGATGAAATGAGTACTTATAATGAAATTTCATCAAATCAAAATCAACAATCTTCATCAATAAATGATGCGAATCAAAATCAAACGAATTCTTCTACAAAAAATCAACAAGAAGAAACAAATGATTTGACACAAGAAGATAAAACATCCACTGATACGAATCAATTACAGGAGACACAATCTGTAGCAGATGAAAATGAGAAAGATTTAGAAGCTAACGCGGGTACTGAACAACAAGACAAGAAGATGACAGCAAGTCAACCTTCCGAAAATCAAGCAATTGAAACTCAAACTGCTTCTAATGATAATGAAAGCCAACAAAAAAGTCAGCAAGTAACTTCTGAACAAAATGAAACTGTTACACCTAAAGTATCAAATACAAACGCATCTGGTTATAATTTTGATTACGATGATGAAGACGATGATAGCTCAACAGACCATTTAGAGCCTGTATCATTAAACAATGTGAATGCTACATCTAAACAAACTACTTCATATAAATATAAAGAGCCAGCTCAACGTGTAACAACTAATACTGCAAAAAAAGAAACAGCATCTAATCAAGCGACTATAGATACAAAGCAATTTACCCCATTTAGTGCAACTGCTCAACCGAGAACAGTTTATTCTGTATCTAGTCAAAAAACATCATCATTACCGAAATACACACCAAAGGTTAATTCTTCAATAAATAACTATATTCGTAAAAAGAATATGAAAGCACCAAGAATTGAAGAAGATTATACGTCATATTTCCCTAAATATGGCTATAGAAACGGCGTAGGACGTCCTGAAGGTATCGTTGTTCATGATACTGCAAATGATAACTCAACAATCGATGGCGAGATTGCCTTCATGAAACGTAATTACAACAGTGCATTCGTACACGCATTTGTTGATGGCAATAGAATTATAGAAACAGCTCCGACAGACTATTTATCTTGGGGTGCAGGTCCTTACGGAAATCAACGTTTTATCAATGTTGAAATCGTCCATACACATGATTATGATTCATTTGCACGTTCAATGAACAACTACGCTGATTATGCTGCAACACAATTGCAATATTATAATTTAAAACCTGATAGCGCTGAAAACGATGGAAGAGGAACAGTTTGGACACATGCTGCTATCTCTAACTTCTTAGGAGGTACTGACCACGCTGACCCTCACCAATATTTAAGAAGCCACAATTATAGCTATGCAGAATTATATGACTTAATTTATGAAAAATATTTAATTAAAACGGGTCAAGTAGCACCTTGGGGCACAACATCTACAAAACCGTCACAACCTTCTAAACCATCAGGAGGAACTAATAATAAGTTAACTGTATCTGCTAATCGTGGTGTTGCTCAAATTAAACCAACAAATAATGGCTTATATACAACTGTTTATGACAGTAAAGGTCATAAGACTGATCAAGTACAAAAAACACTATCCGTTACTAAAACTGCAACATTAGGAAATAACAAATTCTATTTAGTTGAAGACTACAATAGCGGAAAAAAATACGGTTGGGTTAAACAAGGTGATGTTGTTTATAACACTGCTAAGGCACCAGTAAAAGTGAATCAAACATATAATGTTAAAGCAGGGTCAACACTTTACACAGTTCCTTGGGGTACACCAAAACAAGTTGCTAGCAAAGTATCTGGTACTGGAAATCAAACTTTTAAAGCAACTAAACTGCAACAAATTGATAAAGCGACGTATCTTTATGGTACAGTGAATGGTAAATCTGGTTGGATTAGTAAATACTACTTAACTTCAGCATCTAAACCTAGCAATCCAACTAAACCTTCAACAAATAACCAATTAACAGTGACTAACAATAATGGTGTTGCTCAAATCAATGCAAAAAATAGTGGCTTATACACTACAGTTTATGACACTAAAGGAAAGACAACAGATCAAATCCAACGTACATTGTCAGTAACAAAAGCTGCCACACTTGGTGATAAAAAATTCTATCTTGTTGGTGATTATAATACTGGTACAAATTATGGTTGGGTAAAACAAGATGAGGTCATTTACAATACAGCTAAATCACCTGTGAAAATCAATCAAACATACAACGTTAAACCTGGTGTTAAATTCCACACAGTACCTTGGGGCACATATAATCAAGTGGCTGGAACAGTTTCTGGTAAAGGCGATCAAACTTTTAAAGCAACTAAACAACAACAAATTGATAAAGCAACATATCTTTATGGTACAGTGAACGGTAAATCTGGTTGGATTAGTAAATACTATTTAACTACACCATCAAAAGTTCAAACTTTGTCTACTCAATCAACACCAGCACCTAAACAAGTACAATCATCTACACAAACTGTAAATCAAATTGCTCAAGTGAAAGCTAATAATTCTGGAATAAGAGCATCCGTATATGATAAAACAGCCAAAAGTGGTACGAAATACGCAAACCGTACATTCCTTATCAATAAACAACGTACTGAAGGTAATAACACGTATGTACTACTTCAAGATGGAACAAGTAATACGCCATTAGGATGGGTAAACATTAATGATGTGACAACTCAAAATATTGGAAAACAAACTCAGTCTATAGGTAAATATTCAGTAAAACCTACAAATAATGGTCTATATTCTATTGCTTGGGGTACTAAAAACCAACAATTACTAGCACCTAATACGCTAGCCAATCAAGCATTTAATGCTTCCAAAGCTGTTTACGTTGGCAAAGATTTATATCTTTACGGAACAGTCAATAACAGAACAGGATGGATTGCTGCTAAGGATTTAATCCAAAACAGTACTGACGCTCAGGCAACACCATATAACTATACTTTTGTTATCAATAATAGTAAAAGTTATTTCTATATGGATCCAACAAAAGCAAACCGATATTCTTTAAAACCATATTATGAACAAACTTTCACAGTCATTAAGCAAAAAAATATTAATGGCGTAAAATGGTACTATGGACAACTTTTAGACGGTAAATATGTTTGGATAAAATCAACTGACTTAGTTAAAGAAAAAATTAAATATGCATATACTGGAATGACTTTAAATAACGCGATAAATATCCAATCTCGTCTTAAATATAAACCACAAGTACAAAATGAGGCTTGGAAATGGTCAAATGCCAATTATAGTCAAATTAAAAATGCTATGGATACAAAGCGTTTAGCTAATGATTCATCCTTAAAATATCAATTCTTACGTTTAGATCAACCACAATACTTGTCAGCACAAGCTCTCAATAAATTATTAAAAGGCAAAGGTGTACTTGAAAACCAAGGTGCTGTATTTAGCCAAGCAGCACGTAAGTATGGTCTAAATGAAATTTATCTTATCTCACATGCTTTAGTAGAAACAGGTAATGGAACTTCACAACTTGCTAAAGGCGGAGATGTTTCAAAAGGTAAATTCACAACTAAAACAGGTCACAAATACCATAATGTCTTTGGAATTGGTGCATTCGACAATAATGCACTTGTAGATGGTATTAAATACGCTAAAAATGCTGGATGGACTTCTGTCTCTAAAGCAATCATTGGTGGCGCTAAATTCATTGGAAATTCATACGTGAAAGCAGGACAAAATACGCTATATAAAATGCGTTGGAATCCTGCAAACCCCGGTACGCATCAATATGCAACTGATATTAATTGGGCAAATGTCAACGCACAAGTATTAAAACAATTTTATGATAAAATTGGTGAAGTCGGTAAGTACTTCGAAATTCCAACATACAAATAAATATGAAGTAAGGCAGCTCTCATAGTTAATGAAAGTAGAGCTGCCTACTTTTTTGATGATTATTTATCATGTCACTGCTTCGAATATGACAGATGCTAAATATTAAACTTTTTCAAATAAAAAAAGCTAAGCACACTTATATGTAATTTAATATTACAATTCAGTTGCTTAGCTTTATATGTTTATATATAATTGAATGTATTTTACACTTAACATCATAATTAAAAACCGATATATATCAGATGAAAATGTGTCTACTATTAAGTTTGTTTAATAATTGATTTAAACTTGCAATTTCGTCTGAAGATAAACATTGACATCTCGCTTCAATTAACTCGCATCTCGCCGTGTTGATTTGCTGAATTAAAGCCCTTGCTTCTTCAGTTAATATCAGTTCTTTACATCGTAAATCTTCATGAGATTGTTGACTCATGATATAACCTTTTTGTACTAACTTTTTAATCCATCTTGATACAATTGATTGTTCCCTACTAATCTTCATAGTTAAATCGTATTGAGATAAACGATCATAATTATATAAAATACGTAGTAACTCTAATTGTTCAGAAGTAATGTCAGTTCGTTGACCAAAGCGTCTATTAACTAAATTCAAATCATTATTTGTTAGTGTGATAAGTTTTTCAAGTTGTTTATACATGTTGTTCTACTCCACTATATTAAGTTAATAATATTATATGCCTTATTTATAAATTATACAATACAAATATACACATTACACAAATTCGTTGCATCATTACCTATTTTTATACTACATTAGAGTATGTCTAAATTGTAAAAAAGGAGAGCGTTTATGACAGCCATCAAAGATAGGGATTATTTTTTCGATAATGCTCGAGCAATATTGATATTTCTAGTCGTATTAGGACATTTATTACAACCTTATACATCTGAAGATAAATTTTTACAAGCTTTATATTTATTAATATATAGCTTTCATATGCCTACCTTTCTATTTATCTCAGGCTACTTTGCTAAGAATTTAGATAAACCTAACTATTTAGAAAAAATTGCAAAAAAATTACTTCTTCCTTATGTAATATTTTTTGCGTTTTTCTCACTTTATTACTATTTCACTGGTAAAGAAGATGCAATTCAATTAGATCCATTTAATCCAGTTTTTGCATTATGGTTTTTACTCACCCTTTTTTTCTTTCACGTTGTTTTAGTTATAGTGAGAAGGTATAATCCGTATATTGTACTATTCATATCCATACTTGTTTCTGTTTTAGCTGGTTTCTCTGGCAATATCGACAGTTATATGAGTATATCAAGAACCATTGTGTTCTTCCCTATCTTCTTTATAGGACATTTGGTTACACAATCACATACCGAAAAACTTAGAAATAAAAAATGGATTCCCATTTCTATTATCATTTTGATTACCTTCTTTATAGGATATACAATCCATCCTATTAATGGAGATTGGTTATTAGGAAGTACACCTTATACTTCTTTAGAAAGTAACGGAGAGGATGTTTATAGTCCTCTTAAACGCTTATTACTCTATGTCATTATACTTTTAACTATGTGTGCATTTCTAAATCTAATGCCACAAACTAAGCGTATTTATACCTATATAGGACAGCGCACAATGTTTGTTTATTTATTACACGGTATCGTTATAGGAGTCATTCGCGGGTTCGGTCTATATCCATTTAAGGATCAGATTTCTATCTTTACCTATCTTTATTTATTTATCACTGCAATTGTGATTGTATTAATATTATCTTCAAAATGGGTTTGTAAATGGACGAATCCGTTCATTAATTTAAAAAGATCTTCTCAATTTAAAAGTTAAAATTTCATAAAACAATTCAGTAAATAACCAAAATGTAGAGATTAAAAATATGTTATGATAGTAATAATTTGAAAGAATTATGAGACTATTTAAACAATTTAAATACTACATTTTGGTATTTTTATATAGAGAGGTTTTAGCAAATGAAATTATCATTAAATTCAAGTTCAAAATTTTTAAGAGCCCCTAGTATTCGTCAATTTTCTAATAGAATTAAAGCGATTGACGATTGTGTTAATTTAACAATTGGACAACCCGATTTTCCTATGCCAGATGTGGTCAAAAATGCTTATATCAAAGCAATCAAAAACGATAAAACAAGTTATTCTCATAACAAAGGTTTATTTGAAACACGACAAGCTATTAGCCAATATTTTAAACGAAAATATGATTTCTTTTATAGTGAGGAAGAAATCATCGTTACTAATGGTGCGAGTGAAGCATTAGATACATCGTTAAGAAGCATTATTGAACCTGGCGATGATATCCTTATTCCAGGACCGATATACGCTGGTTATATCCCATTAGTTGAAACTCTAGGTGGAAATCCAGTATATATAGATACTACACAATCAGATTTTAAAGTAACACCTGAACTGATTGAGTCGCATCTAACGCATAAAACTAAAGCGATACTTCTAAATTACCCTACCAACCCAACAGGCGTAATACTCGAACGCTCTGAGGTCAAAAATATAGTAGACACACTTGTAAACAAACAAATTTTTATAATCAGTGATGAGATTTATGCTGAAAATACGTTTAAAGGACAACATACATCTTTTGCTGAATTTCCAGAAATTCGTGATCAATTATTACTGATAGGTGGTTTGAGTAAGTCCCATTCTGCAACAGGTATTCGAATCGGCTTTTTACTTGGTCCTGAATATTTAATTGAAAAATTAACCTTTATGCACGCTTACAATTGTATTTGTGCAAATGTACCAGCTCAAATTGCTTGTACTACCGCTTTAAATGAAGGGATAAATGCCCCCCTATACATGAATCGTGATTATATCGAACGTCGTAATTACCTGAAAGAAAAATTAGAATCATTAGGCTTCGAATTAACTGCTCAACCTGAAGGTGCATTTTACATCTTCCCTAGCATTAAAAGATTCACGGAAAATGATTTTGAATTTTGTGTTGATGTGTTGGAGAAAGCACACTTAGCTATGGTTCCTGGTTCCTCCTTCACCGATATTGGCAAAGGGTATATTCGAATTTCATATGCTTATGATATGGAAACATTAAAAAAAGGAATGCATCGATTAGAAAATTATTTACGGCAACATTATCCAGATCAAATGACCACTCCAACTAAATAAATAGTCTGGAAAACGTTTATTTCTGAAGTGAAATTTATGAGTGTAACAAGCCCACATAACAATAGGTTTAAATGTGTCAAGTGTGTGCGCTAATCTGAGATTTACACTTGCAAATCGAGAGCATTCACTTTAAATAGTACATTTTCATTTTTAACATTGGTGATTACTTATATCTACCAATGTTGCTAACAGTTACTTATACTTATTAATTCCAATGAAATAATAAAATCGCCTAAGACACAATTCGTATCTTAGGCGATTTTAAATAATTGCTATTCATTAACTAGATTGGAATTGTAATTATAATATGCATTTTCAAAACCAGTCTATTATTCAACTATTGCTTATGGGAATTTAGGGAATTGGTCAAAATCAGGATTACGTTTTTCTTTAAACGCATCACGTCCTTCTTTCGCTTCATCAGTAGTATAGTAAAGTAAAGTCGCATCTCCAGCCATTTGTTGTAAACCAGCTAAACCATCAGTATCAGCATTCATTGCTGCTTTTAAGAAACGTAAAGCAGTTGGTGAATGTTGCATGATGTCTTTACACCATTTAACTGTTTCGTCTTCAACTTGTTCTAATGGAACTACAGTATTCACTAATCCCATATCCAAAGCTTCCTGTGCATTGTATTGACGGCATAAGTACCAGATTTCTCTTGCTTTTTTATGGCCAACTATACGAGCTAGGTAGCCAGAACCGTACCCAGCATCAAATGAGCCTACTTTTGGTCCAGTTTGCCCAAAAATAGCATTGTCTGCAGCGATTGTTAAATCACAAACAACATTAAGTACATTTCCTCCACCAATTGCATAGCCTCTAACCATTGCTATTACTGGTTTAGGAATCACACGAATTAAACGTTGTAAATCTAATACATTTAAACGAGGAATATCATCTTCACCTACGTAACCACCGTGTCCACGTTTTTTTTGATCTCCACCTGAACAAAATGCTTTGTCCCCTTCACCAGTTAATACAATTACTGATACATTTTGGTCATCACGCGCACGTGAAAATGCATCAATCATTTCAGCAACTGTTTTAGGAGTAAATGCATTTCTTACTTCTGGACGATTAATCGTTACTTTGGCAATCCCTTCGAAAAATTCATATTTAATTTCATCATATTCTCTAAGTGTTTCCCACTGTCTAGTCATTTTGCTCCTCCTTTAAAAAACCTAATATTATTGTATCAAATTCCGTGCTATCTTCCACATGAATTGTATGTCCGACATTAGAAATTTGAACTTTATGACTATCTTGTAAGTGATTCTCTAATTGTTGTCCTATCTGAACAAACTTTTTATCTTTTTCTCCTACTAAAATTAAAGTAGGAATGCGTATCGAAGATAGGTGTGGCCATAAATTAGGCATATGACCTGTACCATAATCACGAAGTGCTTTGGCCAATCTATGAGCATCTTGATTCATGCGATTATTGCGAATACTTTGACGTATCTCAGGAGCTAGATTATACTGCGAACGAAAAAGTGGCAACTTTTCCCAATCATTCACAAAAATATCTAAACCAGCAATTTCAAGTACTTTCGCACGTGCAGCATCCACTTGGGCACGTTCCACTTTATCCGTCTCATCTTGAATACCTGCTGAAGTACTCTCTAAGAGCAACCCTGATAGCGTTTCATTACCATGTATGGCATAATAAAGCGCTACACGGCCACCCATAGAGTAACCTAGAAGAAACACATCATATGTTTGATATTGTATTAAAACCTCATCAAGTTGACGTGTAATAAACGGGAAATCCCACACATCATCCATACTTGAGGTATCTAAGCCATGGCCAGGTAAGTCAATTGTTAGCACATTCATATGTTCTATAAGGCGTTCTAAATGTGAATGATAAGTAGTAGCATCACTTATGAAACCATGCAACATCACCAATAGTTGCTTACTTTGGTTCTTAGATTCATAAAAATTATAATGTAACATTAACAATCTCACTCAATTTCTGATATAAATATTGATGTTGATGCAAATTTTCGTCTCTATTGGTCATAACTTCATACATGTGAGAACCCATTTTGGATAATTCAGCATATTTAAAGTCAGTCAAATTATCAAAACGCTTAAATGTAAAATCATATAACAGTGCAGTATATTCAAAGTTTAAGCCTGTTGGTGTTCCAAATAATCGCTCAAAATATTTTGTAGCCGAACGTTTTTGAGGTAAATATGAAAAGATACCTCCCCCATCGTTGTTAACTAATACAATGTTAATATGAAGTTCATTTAATTTGGCCATTAATAAACCGTTCATGTCATGATAAAAAGATAAATCACCAATAAGCAAGGTCACATTCTTATGTGCCGCCATACCTAGCGCAGTTGAAACTACTCCGTCAATTCCATTGGCACCCCGATTAGCGTATACAGATGCCTCACTATCAAACAGTAAATTATCGACATCTCTAATTGGCATACTATTTCCGACAAATAATGTGTCTTCTTTTGTAAGTTTTTGAATTAAACTCCCCACATATGCCGCTTCATCTGTCGCATGCTTTAAGTAATCACTTATCTCAATGCGTGCTTGTTGTTCAAGTGATTGCCATTGTTGTAACCATTTTTTTCGTTCAACAAGCGGTTCTTCCATTAATGAACGGAAAAAATCATTTGCTGAAATCTCATAAGATATATGAGGAGGTGTTGGAAATACATCAATTTGATCATTATTCTGCACAATAATTTGATACGCATCGGTTTTCTTCAACCATTGATTTAATTTTTTAGAAATAACTGGCTTACCTACACGTATGACATAATCTACTTCTAAATTTAAACCAGCTCGATACAATAAATCATAAGTGGTTATAACATTAGGATGTTTCTCCTTACGAAGCTGACTAAGGGGATCTGCTAAGATTGGCAGATCATATATAGTTGAATACGTTAATATTTGATCAATGGCTTGGTGTTGCATATCTCCGACAATGATAAGACCATTTTTTTCTTGTAATATGTCTTTTATATCATCTACCGAAATCGATTTCTGATAATGAGGTAACGTTTTAGTTACAGATGTTAATAAATCGACACGATCTAAATCTGGTGTTAGTGGTTCTCTAAATGGTAAATTAAAATGAATCGGTCCTCGGTGTGGTCCATATAAATATTGACTTGCAATTTGCATTTGATAATTAATTGTATCAATTGTATGTTCACTTCCATCAGCAATCGGCAAATCAAATTGAAAGTTCACATAATTACTAAACATATTTACCTGATTAATTGCTTGAGGTGCACCCACACTGCGCAGTTCATGCGGTCTGTCGCTCGTTAAAACAACGAGTGGCAAACGACTAATTTGACTTTCAGCTATAGCGGGCGTGTAGTTCGCAGCAGCTGTTCCAGATGTACAAAGAATTGCTACAGGTTTTTCGCTACCTTTAATAAGACCTAAAGCAAAAAATGCAGCACTTCGCTCATCAGGGTGAATCCACGTTTTAATACTTGGATGTGCTTCGAAAGCAAGTGCTAATGGTGTTGAACGTGAACCTGGACTAATTACTACTTCTCTTACACCATAAGCATAAAGCTCTGAAGCAAATGAAAATACTTGTTCAGTTAAAGCTTCACTATGATTCATCATTATTATCTACTCCTAAGGCGTTCATCATTGGTGAGAATTTAACTGCAGTTTCAGCAACTTCACTATCAGGATTCGAATTTTTAACAATGCCACATCCAGCGTATAAAGTTGCTTGTTGCTCTTTAATTAGCATAGAACGTATAGCAACAATGAATTCACAATCATCATAAACATCAATATAGCCCACCGGTGCGCCATATAAACCTCGAGTACCAAACTCTTTATTCTCAATAAAATCAAGTGCTTCTTCTTTAGGATAGCCACCTAGCGCAGGTGTAGGATGTAAACGATCGATTAAACCAATGTATGATTCGTCATTTAAATTAGCTTTGATTTCCGTATATAAATGATACATATGATCATTTTTTAAAATATTAGGTGTTTCATTGTACTCTACATCCTGTACAAAAGGCTCAATATCATTTAAGATACTCTCTACAACAAAACGATGTTCTCCTAAATTTTTCTTATCTTTAAGAAATGCTTCTATATTCTTATTATCTATTTGCTCATTATGTGTACGTTTAATGGTACCTGCTACAGCTTTTGTAGATAAAACACCATCTTCAACTTTGATTAATTGCTCAGGCGTTTGAGAAAAGAATATTGACTGATTAGCTTCTAATAAAAATATATAACTATTTTTTTCATTTTCAAGAGCTCGGTTTAAAACATATGGAATATTGATTTTTTTATCAAATTTAACTAAACGACGACGCGCGAGAACGATTTTTTTATTGTCGTCAATCGTATCAATCGCTTCTTTCACAAGCTCACGCCAATCATCCTTATAAATATCTTCCATACGCGTCACATCTCCAAGTGTTTCCTCTGGATTATCCATGGTTGTTTGTTCAAAATGTGCCACTAAAGTTTTAAAAGCTTGTAAATCGAAATCTTGTCGCTCTGTTGTATAAGTTAGATAAGTACGCGTACCTTCATTAGAAATTAATACTTTAGGTAAAACAAAATGGTTTAAACCATATTCTCTCCATTCATCATCTGATTTGTGACTCGAAAATTGAAAACCGCCACACAATCTAAGATGATGATATCTATTATGTGGATGAATGAGTTCAATATTATTTTTTAATTTTTCCCAGTCCTTAAAAATGGATTGCTTATTCTCAAAGTCGTTTTTAAACCTATGAATAGCATGATATCCAAAATACGAAGAATAATTATCATTTAAGCGCATGTAAAAACGGTCCCCAGCATCTTTTTCAGTTAAATGAAACAACACACTAGGTTTCATAGTTTTATTTAATTCAACTTCAACTGAAACCCAATCTTTTGTACTTTCATATAACATATCGAGGATTGCCTGTTCGTCTATATTCACATCCATTTTTTTCACTTCTTTCTCCTCCGAATTTTACTCATTATTACATTGTATCATTTTTAATCTTTTATGTAGTTATTAATGCTTAAACAAAACATGCAATTTTTCACGTTGATTGACCTTTACTGGTGTTTCATTTAAAATGTTGATGATAAAACTATATAAATAAGAGGTTGTGCATATCATGTCAGATCAATATCAACAATATTCCACTGTTAAGAAGTACTGGCAATTGATGAGACCTCATACTTTAACAGCCGCTGTTGTCCCTGTACTCGTTGGTACTGCAGCAGCTAAAATATATTTACTCGGTAGCGAAGACCATCTAAAATTTAGTCTTTTCTTAGCTATGTTAGTTGCATGTTTGTTAATTCAAGCTGCAACAAACATGTTTAATGAATACTATGACTTTAAAAAAGGTCTTGATGATCATACCTCTGTGGGTATTGGTGGTGCTATTGTACGTAATGGTATGAGTCCAAAACAAGTAATGAATTTAGCAATTGCTTTTTACATCATTGCAGCACTTTTAGGTATCTTTTTAGCAATACAAAGCTCATTCTGGATTATTCCAGTAGGCATTGTTTGTATGGCAATTGGCTATCTATATACCGGTGGCCCTATTCCAATTTCATGGACACCTTTTGGTGAACTATTTTCAGGATTATTTATGGGTATGATTATCATACTACTTTCATTTTTCATACAAACCGGTAATGTTCAAGGATATGCCGTTTGGTTAAGTATTCCAATAGTCATCACAATTGGCTTAATCAATATGGGTAACAATATTCGTGACCGTATTAAAGACAAGGCTAGCGGTAGAAAAACTTTACCTATACTTTTAGGTAAACGTGCTTCAGTTATTTTTATGGCAATGATGTATGCCGTCGCATATATCATTGTCATCATTACAGCCTTTTTTAAACCTACGGGATCCTTATTTTACTTGTTAGTCTTATTATCATTCCCAATGCCTATTAAAGCGGTAAGACGTTTTAATAAAAATGATACGCCTGAAACAATGATGCCTGCGATGGCTGCGACAGGTAAAACGAATACATTCTTTGGTTTATTGTATGCATTAGGAATCTATATTAGTGCACTTTTAGGTGCAATCTAAACTTTCACACGAATGAGTCTGGGACATTAATCAATGCCCCAGGCTTTTTTATTGCAAACACAGACAACAATTTAATTTAAAAACCCGCTTAATATCGAGTTATTTCAACATTTGTCTAAACCCAGAATTTCAAACAGAAATTCTACAGACAAGGCAAGTTGGGGTTCGGGGCCCCAACATAGAGAATTTCAAACAGAAATTCTACAGACAAGGCAAGTTGGGGTTCGGAGTAGGTTTAGACAACGCGCTAATAACTTATAACCCACTGAAACCATTTATAAAAATTCAATCTGTAAACAAAATTGATGGGTACTCATTTATATACACCACACACCTTTCATTATGATGTGATGTTACTTATTATTCAATGTCATATGAAAATATTGATGGCCATATAAATGAATTGTCGCATCCTCTTTGAACCCTAATTTGTGATATAGATGGCGTGCTTTATTATTATCATAATCACAATTCAATCCCCATTTTTCATGTGCATGAGTGGAAATTACATACTTTAAAAGTTGTGTTGCAATACCTTGTCCTCGATATTTTGGAGACGTTACTACTGTTTCTATATATATTTCATCATCATATGATTCTTTTTCAGGTAATGGTGTACCTAACTGAATAATATCTTCTTCAAGTGGTAACTTAAGCCATTGTTGTTCATAATCCATTTCCTCTTTCCCAGGATATGCAATTACACATCCAGCAACAACCCCGTCTTTCTCATATACCCAAATATGCTCATAAAACGACCGATATCTTACATTCACAATACTTAATTCTATCGCTTCAATAATACGATCTTTAGTTATTTCCTTGGTAATATCTAATTCCATATCTCTCCAAATAAGATAACATAACTCTGCAATCTGTCGATTATCACTCGTTTTCGCTTTTCTAATCACTTTTGACTCCCCTTTTAGATATTGATAACTAAGTTTATACTCAATTTCTAAATAAAAAAATAAATACGACATGATGTTGACATCTTAAAATTAAACAATCACTATAAATTGAAACCTTCACTTTATATCATAACATCTTCTTTAATACTTTTACTTTGATAAACTAAATAATTATCTGTAAAAATAAAGATAAGACTAAAAACTAAATTAACCATACGGAGGCAGACATAATGAAAGTTAACAAAACAATTTATATTATAGTAGCATTGATTTTAGGTGGTCTGGGCGTGCATAAATTTTATGCCGACCAAGTTGGACAAGGTATTCTACATCTCGTCTTTTTCTGGACTGGCATTCCAAGTGTTGTCGCAATCATTCACGCTATCATTGTTATTTTTACTAAAAAAGCAGATGAATACGGCTACATAACTTTTGATAAAAAATAAGATCTAAAAATATTTCTTCATATTTTCCAAAAAACAAATTTTACTTTTAGCTCCTACAAAAACTGGGTATAAGATATCAAACAAAATATAAGGGGAGTTAACATGCAGAATATTGTTAAAAGAGTGATTAGAATTTTAGTTTCCGGTTATATTGTCAAAATGATACGAAACCTTATTTCCAAAAATTCTAACGATAGAAATAAAAACAGTCACAAATAGAAATATTAGAAACGGAATTGATTAGCAATTCCGTTTTTTTATATTGTCCGTTGCCAAAAATATTCTTTTTGTATTGTTATGCACATGCCAATTGCTCAACTTATCGAACTACATCTTTGGTACGTTTCTCTTATTTTCTTCATTCTTAATTTACTAAAATATTAAATATTGATTTAAACTTTTATTATTAACTTTAGTATTCAATATTAGTTTAGGATTATCAAAATTACTTTTTTGGGTCTAAACGACCGTCTATTTCCAAAAGAGATTTATAGTTATATAGTTTTGTGATTTTCTCAGTGTTTTCGACAGTACTAGATAGTTTTTAAAAAACTTACTCTCCCCATTTTTTCTAGTTTATTTATTAAAACAGATTTTCTTTTACTCATAATACTTTCATCAAGATTTAAATCTTGATGAAAATATTGCAGTGTGGAGAAACTTTCAGTATTATCGTTAATACTTTTACGTGGTGATGATAATAAACATAGACATTTGCTTGTAGAATTTGAGGAGTTCGACAGAGCAAATGAAGAAAAACACGCAAAAGTTGAATATCATAGTTTTAAAAATAAAACAGATACATTATAACACGTAAAGCACTGCCCTATTTTGAACAGTGCTTTACGTGTTATGTACATCCATCAGTTTGCCTTAGCTCTAACTTAAAATTCCAACAATATTTTTTAATATAATTAATCCTACAATAATAACAATAACGCTTGAAACTTTATTTAAAATAACGATATACTTACCACTTTTATCAATTTTTCCTGTAATTCTTCCTAAAATAGCTAAAAAGACAAACCAAATCCAAGATACAGAAATTGTAGCCAATGAAAAAACGACTTTGTCATAACCATCATAAACTGAAGCACTCGTTCCAATGACACCAACAGTATCCATTATTGCATGAGGATTTAATAAAGAAACAGATAAAGCAAATAAAATCTGCTTTTTAGCTGGCATAGGTTCTATTTCTTCGATATTTGAAGGCTTTTCTGTCCATAAAGACCATGCCATATACATCAAAAACAAAAACCCGATGATGTAAATAAAAAGTTGTAAAGTTGGCATAGATATAAGTATTAAAGATACTCCTAAAATAGCTATTACAATTAAAAAAGTATCACACAGTCCGGCTGTTATAATTACAGGTAATGCTTTACTAATTTTTTTTTGGTTAGCTCCTTGATTAAATACAAATACATTTTGAGCCCCTAAAGGTAAAATTAAACCTAAAGCTAATAATAGTCCATGTATCAAAGGTTGCAACATATTCTAACTCTCTTTCCTTTCATAGTTCGGTGTACAAATATCTTTAACTACACTATAAAAGCCAGGCAATGTAGTTTTAAAAAAGCCAGTACAATGATGAGCATTTCGATATGCTGTATCTTTCATCAAAATTTCATGTGCCTTTTTTAAATTATAGTGAGGTATAGCTGGGAATAAATGATGAACTAAATGATAATTATCATGATGTGGGTGAAAAATAAAAATAGTCCATGGCATACCAAAAGTATTCCTACTAGCAGTTAACTCACTTTTATTATTTAAACCTGAATGTTCTGCCATTTCTGCCCAATATCTTATAATCTGAAACGTTGTTAAAATTGGAATTAGCCAATACAATATAAGATACAGCCAAAAATTAAAAATAACTGATGAAGTAATAATAGCAATCCAGAAAATATTTTTAACCCAAATTTCAGATTTTGGAACCTCTTTAGTATATAGGTTAGCTGATACAGTACCGACTATGTATTTAGGTACATGAAATAACAAGAGAACTTTTACTATGTGATTCTTTACAAACATTTTTGTACTCTTCTGTGGCTTATCTAAACCAACCAATCTATATCTTTTAGTGTCAGGATCATTCTCTTCATCCCATAAATTTCTATGATGTTGAAAATGTGAATTACAATATGCTGTATAACTAGTAAATACTGAAAATGCAACGAATAAACAAGCTATCCATTTATTCCAAAACTTATTTGTAAATAAAGATCGATGACAAGCTTCATGCATTAAATTATCAAATGCTCTCATTCTACTACCAATTAATATAATAGCTACAAGATAGATCAAAATGTTATTAAAAGTTACAGAAATTAAAATACTACTAAAAATAACAAACCAATCAAATAATAACGCAATCACGTTATTATAATTGTTCTTTTTTATTAAAGGTTTTAACTCTTTCCTTATCTCTTTTGAAAACACTGCTTTTTATTTATCGTAATATTAACAAAATTCAGAATTTTAAACAACTATATGTGCATGTTATAAATGCATACCTCTATCCGTTTTTGATTCTTTTGTTCTTGTATTTGTTCTAGCTCTGAATAGAATTCTGGGTTCATTTGTTTATCTAAGTGTCCTGCTAACCCATTTAGTTTTGGTTCATCTTCTGTTAACTTATTAACTCTTTCCTCAAATGTGTTTCTTCATAAAACTCTTTCTAGCTCTTTTAGTAAGATTTTTAAAAGCTTTAACACTATTTCTACATTCTCTTTAAATGGCTTTGCCATTTCGTAAAGTCGGTTGAAATTATCGTCTATATTTTCAATACACTCAACTGCTTTATTTAATAAATCATCTTTCTCTCGTATTTCCTTCTCTTTATCTTCTAAGGCGCTTACAGATTTTATACATTCGTAATCTTCCATAATTCTTTGTGCTATTTTTATTACTCTTGAAACTGATTAAATTCATCTTTGTTTATAACAACATTCGCAGTCTCTTGTAATTCTTTATCAAACAAACCGCCTACTTTTTCTGTTTCAACCTCATATGGATCGTTCAAAGACTTTCTAAGCGTTTCTAGTGATTTTAAGTAGTCTTATTGTATCAATTCTTCGTTATTTTGTTTTATATGGGCTAAATTTTATCCCTCACGTTCATATTCTTTCTTATGATATTCTGTTTTTTGTTTATAACTATTAACTTGATTGTGTTGTCTATTTGTTAATTCTATTGAAGTTCCTCTTTCTAATTCATAACCACGTTCATTTACATACTCATTAAATTTATCTTGAAAGCTTGCTAATGCTTTTTTATTACCTACAACATCTTTAGCACTTAATCGTCCATCTTCTGTAATTGGTACAATTTCAAAGTGCACGTGAGGCGTTTGTCCATATGAAGCTTTGCGTATAACAAATTATCTTTCCCGTATTCTTGTTCTAAAAATTCTTTAGCCTGTTCAAAAAATTTTTTATTTGCTAGTGTCTGATTACTAAAAAATTTATTATCTGATGTAATCATACCGTCTATATGTTTTACTGCGTCTTTTCTAATTTTTCTTTTGCCTGTATAGTTCCGCTCAATTTTTTCATCAATCAAATCATTAAAATTTTGTTTTTAGTCATTTATCAAATCATAATTTAGATGTTTTTTTGAATGGTCTATATCTTCATTTTCATAATTAAATTTTTCTACTTTGATAATCGAATAAGACATATTAAAATCGCTCCTATACATAAAGGTTTTGCGTGTATTTTATAATTAAAAGTCTAACAGACAAGACTTATTTTCAATAAGTCATTAATACATGTGCTCTGCCGAGAGCAAAAAATATCGCTTATAATGGATTTAAACCATTATAAGCGTCATTACAGAAAAGACTAGGTCATGCAAATATTGAAATTACTTGGCGTGTTTATAGTCATTTATTAGAAGTATTAAAAGGTGAAGAAGTTGCAATGCCCGATAGTATAATATATTTTTAAGTGCTCAACGAACCAGACAACTTGTCTTTAATTTAATCAATATTGACTACGCATTAATCAAAATATTTAAAATAGACTTTTACAGATTTTCAACAAAATAAAAAAGAACGCTGATATATCAACGTTCTAGCGTAATTTAGTTAATCAGAATTAAACTGATTTTTATTAATGAACGGAAACGTAATTTAATATTGCGAGGGGCGTTTTTATCAATTTAACAATATAGAGGAACGTTTAGTTTAACTTACGAGGTTTAACGATAGATAACAAGATATAACAAAACCCCGTCAAATCAACGTTTTGTTTCACGAGATTTAACGAGGTATAAACAAATAACGGAAACGGAGGGATTCGAACCCTCGCGCCGCTCTCGCGACCTACACCCTTAGCAGGGGCGCCTCTTCAGCCAACTTGAGTACGTTTCCATATGGCTCCGCAGGTAGGATTCGAACCTACGACCGATCGGTTAACAGCCGATAGCTCTACCACTGAGCTACTGCGGATAAATAATAAGTAAACTATCTCTATCAAGCACAAGTATTATTATATCAATCTTGTTGAATTTTTCAAGAGTTATATTAAAAAAATATACGGAACATTTACACTTATTTAATATTAACGTCCCGCATATTTTAAATTGAAACACTGTCATCAATTTTTTAAAATAAATAGTTTGGGAAAAAAGCTAATTTTCTTCAAAAAGAGAGTAGCGTGAAAGCGCCTCGAAAATATTTAAAGAGGACTGATTATAGTCAATGGGTTGTTCAGGGTTGTTAGATTTCATTCGTGATTGCTTATCTACCATGTAATAATAGATGATTGCATTGGTGTATTGATGCCACAAACTATGAAATGATACATTGAGTGTTAAAGAATCACCATTCGCAAAAATTATTTTACTCTTACGATTTTTAAGTTCTTTAACATTTTCAATATAATGCATATTAATCCATATATTTTCTTCTTGACGGTCCGAGTGAGTTGGAAAAAAGTAAGTAGGAAAAAGAGGTGTAAGTAAAATAGGTGGTTTACTAGAAATTCCAGTAATACGATTCGTTTCTGCTTTTTTACTAATATAATTATTGCCATAAAACTTACATGATCTTTCGATAATTCTCTGTACTTTAAATGGACTTTCTTTGCGGGTTTGATCAAATCTGATAATCTCAGTACCATTTGTCTGCTGATATTCATCATATTTAGGTCGTATTACCATATCACCTTTTCGTATAACATAAATCGTTTCGGGTAAATGTGTCATTAAAAAACCTCACTTTATTCAATTACTTAGATGATTATTAAAAATAAAAAATAATAACCTAATAATATTTTATCCAAGCTCAAAATAAAGTCAAGTTCTACTTTTGTTTTCTTTTTACACATATTTCTTTTAAAATGTCAGAATATTCATTGATTTCAAAATTTAAAATCAGTATAATACTTATATATTAAATAATTGAAAGGTCGTGGTCTTTATGAATCACAATACTGAGGTCAAGTACACTACATTAGAAGATTTTGTAATGACAGTGAACGATTTAGGCGTTGAACTCGTCATTGAAGAAGCACTCAGAAATGCAAGAAAAGCTAAACTTAAACTGTTAATTGATGAAGCGCTCATCAATAAAAACGAGAACGATTTTATTCAATATACTAACGAATTTAAACAATTGGAGGCATTTTTAAGTGAATAAATTAGACTCGAGTCACTCATCATAAAAGGTCTATTCCCTACTTTAAAACAAGTTGAGAATAGACCTTTTTATCATACTTAGGACATCAATCTTATAATTTCATACTTATCTATATCCCCAAAGTAGTGATAGAAATCATAATTTTGAAGTGCCTCTTCTATATGTTCAAAATCATGTAAGCAACCTACTAACGCATGTTCAAGTTCGGTTACATCACCTTCGCCGAAGAAATCTCCAAATAGTTTTGCCCGTTCAATTCTTCCTTTTTTTACATCTAATTTTATTTGAATAAAACCTTTCTCAAATTTCTCTTCACGCTCAATATTATATTTTGGGTTGCTGCCATAATTCCATTCCCACGTACGATACTTTTCATTACTTAATTGCTTAATATTCTTCCAATCTTCTTCTGTTAGTACATATTCTTCAACTTCATTTTCACCAAAAATAGTTTTAAGAATAATTTGTTTGAATTCTTCTATATCTATTGGCTGTTCTAGAAATTCTTCAATATTGGCAACTCTTTTTCTAACAGATTTAACGCCTTTAGATTTAATTTTAGCTGGATTCACTTTTAATGCATTTTGAACTTCATTTAAATCACAATTTAGCATTAATGTACCGTGACTAAACATTCTATTTTTTACTTTAACCATAGCATTTCCAGATATTTTAGCTTGCCCTACTTGTATATCATTCCGTCCAGTCATTTCAGCATTAACTCCCATTGATTGTAAGGCCTGTACAATGGGCATCGTAAACTTTTTAAAATTATGAAAGCTATGACCATCATCATCTGTGATAAAGCTAAAATTTAAATTTCCAGTATCATGATAGACAGCCCCACCTCCAGAAATACGTCTTACTACATCAATTTGATGTTTATCAATATACGATTGGTTAACTTCTTCAATTGTATTCTGATTCTTTCCAACAATAATTGAAGGTCTGTTAATATAAAATAAAAAATAACTTTCTTCAGAAGGTAAATTTTTAAGAACATACTCTTCCATTGCTAAATTGATGGAAGGATCATTAATATTATTGTTGCTAATAAATTTCATAACATTCTCTCCTTAAATAAGTCTCTCTATATGCCCTTACCCTAGTTATGAATGATTTATAAGAAAAATTCCACTCTTTTACTCATTTATGAATGATATTTTATAATTTTCTTTTAGTTCACTTCTTTTTCATAGAAATTAGTTTATTTGTCAAGTAAATTTTAGTACAATATAATCTAGCTATGATTTAAGGGAGGACTCGTAATGACTGTTGCAGAAGTAGGTAATATAGTAGAATTTTATGACGGTTTAAGAGGCCGTGTCGAGAAGATTAATGATAACTCTGTTATTGTAGATTTAACTATTATGGATAATTTTAATGAATTAGATTTACCGGAAAAGACAGTTATCAATCATAAGCGATACAAAATCGTTGATCAAGAAGGTTAATTAAAATGAAAAATGTTTCTAAAGCTTTGATTTGGTTTGTTATAAGCTTCATCATCTTTCACGCCATATTATTTGTGATGTGGGGAGAACATCAGGAATACTGGTATTTATATACTGGCATTATGTTAATAGCTGGAATAAGTTATGTTTTTTACCAAAGAGACATTGCATCTAAACGATTATTAACTTCCATAGGCATGGGTATAATAACGAGTGTCGCACTCATTATTATACAATTGATTTTTTCACTTATTTCATCAGAATTATCATACGCATCTTTAATCAAAGAATTATCACGAACGGGTGTCTACTTTAAATGGCAAATGCTCGTTACTTTATTATTTGTGATACCTTGTCATGAACTATATATGAGAACTGTTTTACAAAAGGAATTAATAAAATATAACTTACCGAAATGGGCTAGCATTTTAATTGTTGCAATATGTTCAAGTTCATTATTTATATACTTAGATAATTGGTGGATTGTATTCTTTATTTTTGTAGCTCAGTTCATTCTATCTCTTAGCTATGAATATACGAGACGTATTGCTACGACTACAATTGGTCAAATTGTGGCTATCATTTTATTATTGATATTCCACGGATAAAAAAAGCATTTCTTAGACTCATGAATTTGAGCTAAGAAATGCTTTTTTAAATTAATTAAAGAAAAAGTGACACATACACCGTTATAAATAGTACGAGGAAGATTAATAAACTTTAAAATTATGATTTAATTTCACAGAATACGTGTCACATTTTAAATTTTTTCTAATCAATCCACCCATCGTTTCCGAATATGTGTCGTGAACGATAGCTTCTTGTAAATACATTTTGTAGTTTCTATAACAATAATCAGTCATTGTTATTCTATACGAATCTTCTTCATTTAGACCATTTAATTTCACTCTATTAAACGGTGATTGTGACATGTCTATACAATAATCAAACCCTTGCCAAACTGTAAATAACGTTTCATCTATCATTGTCATACTTAATTGTCGCTTATTAAAATCAATATGCGCATAACTGTATTCAAGTATATCTTTGATATTTTTACCTTTGACAGTGATATCTATAGGTTTATCTGGATGAGGATATGCATCGTATATATCTCTATTTCTTATAGTTCCTTTTAACCCTTCTTCACCATTCTTAGGTATATGCACACAAGAAATATCGTAATTATAGGCTAATCGAATTGCATCATGTAATAACTGAGTAAAAGGATGAGGCTTACAAATAATATCTTCAATACATTGAACTGTTAAGCCATTGTTTTTGTTTGAAACAACTGAATTTGCCCAGTGTTTAACTGCCTTACGGTCATAATATGTTTCTTTCAATAATTGTTCATCTTCATGGTAATCATTTAAGTCTATAACTTTTGAATCGATGTGCTCAATTTCATAAGAAGTTGTCCGTTTCTTAAATTTAATTGAAAGATGTACTAATTCCTCAGCATTTTGACCTGCTTGAACATATATAGTTTCATGATCTTTTCCAACAACTGTTTGATGTTGATGAGCGGTAATAATTACATCAATAACACCAAGTTCTTCCATAATTTTTTCAGCTTCATTTGCATTTTTTTCATTTCTTTTATTGGTACTACTTATTTTATTTAACCCACCATGATAAATAACAATAAGGAAGTCTGGCTCTTCAACTTCATGTATGTATCTAATCCAACGTTTAGCTGAAACCAAAGTCTTCTCAATACAGACATCTTCTTCCATTTCTGCGTACTCGTTCTTCATTAATCCATCTGAGGTTAAACCTACGATAGCAATTTTCAAATCTGAATACATTTTGATTGTATAAGGCGTAGAAAAATATGGCTCTCTAGTAACAGTATACTCTATATTTGCTGATAGCCAGGGAAACCTTGAGAGTGCAACTGAACGTGTCAAAAAAGATAATCCAAATTTAAATTCATTAGGGCTAATTCCACTAGCATCATACTGCATTGCATTCATCAACTTAATCATAGGATGACGTTTATATGGTGCTACAACGGCGTAATAGAATGCTGCAAGTGATCCCGCCAAACTTCCCCCACTATCTAGTAATATGACATTTTCATTATTTTTTCGAGCTTCATTAACATAAGTACCAGCTCGATAAATATTTGAGCCATAATCACCATTTAAGAAGTGACTATGCATATCAGAAGTTGCAATCACATCAACTATTTTATTTTCATTTTTTTCCATAGAGCCACTCCTCTCCTTAAATTTAGTGTAACATGTACCATTCATTAAATGTTATAAAACTATTATCGCATTGATATCATTCCAAATAAAAAAACTATTAGCAAAGGTGTATGTATGCCTTTGCTAATAGTGTAATGATTATCCAATTTGTATACGTTCTTTAGGATAGCTATATTTTTCGGGTTCTTTACGTCCAGCTAACATAATGATGAATGAAATGAGGCCTACACGACCTATAAACATTAATATCATTAATACAACCTTGGTAATATCGTTGATATCGCTTGTCACACCTAAGCTTAAACCACATGTACCAAACGCAGACATTACTTCAAAGAAAATTTGTAGAAAGGACAACTTGCCTTGTTCAGTGGCAGATATAATAATCATGCTAATAAATGTAATCAATGACGCCATAGTAAATACGGCAAATGATCTTTGTACATCCATAATATGTACTTCTCTGTTGAAAATTTTAATACCTGTTTTGTCACCAGTATTATTAAAGTTAATAACAAACAAAATTAAAATAGCAAATGTTGTTGTTCTAATTCCGCCTCCTACAGAACTAGGAGATGACCCTATAAACATCAATAATCCCATTACAATATTTGTTGCGTCGCTAAAATGTGACACATCTATCGTTTGCAAACCTGCACTTCTGGTCGTTGATGATTGGAACAATGCATAAAATAGTGATTGATGCCAACTCAATCCTTTAAATGCATTGCTATGTTCTAATATTAATACAACAATAACGCCGAATAAAAATAAGAATAAGTACGTTGTTGTCGTTATTTTTGTGAATAATGAGAATCTAAAATTAGTTACTCGATTCTTAATATATGCTTTTAACTCCAACAAAACTGGAAATCCTATAGATCCTAACACAATTAAGAACATTACTATCGTTTGTACAAAATAGTCTTTTGCATAGGGAACTAAAGATTCACCAGTAATATCAAGACCACCGTTAGTCGTAGCAGATACTGACACAAAAACGCCTTGCATTAATGCGTTTTTTAAATCAGGATTATCCCGATAAAAGTAGAACGCGAGTAAGAGTGCACCTATAAACTCAATAATAAAAATTGTTCTTACAATTTCTAAAATTAGTTTAACCGTTCCACTCATAGTATCTCTATTATTATCTAACATAATGAGTTGTCGCTCTCTAATTCCAATATGTTTGCCTAAAACAACCCAAAGCATGGTTCCAATAGCCATAACACCTATACCACCGATGTTCAAAATAATAAGTATGATAATTTGACCAAAGGTTGAATATGTGTCGACTATAGTAATTGGTGATAATCCCGTAACACTAATACCTGATACAGCTACAAAAAGTGTATCAATTGGATTAACCTCAACTCCTTGCTTATGGACATATGGCAAATTTAATAATAAAAATGCAACGACTATGGCAAATAGATAATAGAGTATAATCCCTTGTTGAGGGCTAGATTTTTTAAGCAGCTGACTTAAAACTGACATGATTTTCACCTCAACATTTATTTCAATTTGATTTTAATATTTTTCTCCGCACCATTTCGATAAATTTTAGCAGTGATTGTTTTCTGATCATCATAATGACTGTATATGACTTGTCTATATCGTAAGTTATCTTCAATCTTCTTACCATCTAATTCTACTATTACATCACCTTTTTTTAAACCTGACTTGTCTCCTAAACCATTTTCTTTCACTTCACCGATTAATACACCATGATTCACTTTAGTTGGTAAGTTGATTGCATTACGTTCAGAATCGTCAAGATCACCAACATTTTTGATTTTGATTTCAGTATTTGGATAGTTCACTTTACCTTTATGCTCTAATTCTTTCGCAATCTTACGTACATCATTAATAGGTATCGCAAAAGCCATTCCTTCTACATTATGCATATCAATTTTTAAAGAAACTATACCTATGAGTCTACCATCTCTATCGACTACAGCACCACCTGAATTTCCCGGGTTCACAGGCGCATCAATTTGAAAAGCTTTCATCAGAGCATCATAGTTATCATTTTTATCAATGTCAACAGGTACATGACGATTGAGTCCAGACACAATACCTTGAGAAACACTTCCTTTAAAGTCTGTGCCTAGAGGATTTCCTATAACTAAAATAGGTTCAGCCAATTTAATATTATTAGAATCCCCCATAGTCATTGGTTTAATATTTTCGTCAGCAACTTTAGCTTTTACAACTGCTAAATCAGACCATTTATCTTTACCAATCACCTTACCTGTCACAGATTTATCATTACCATATGTTACTTTTTGTTTTTCTTGATTACCAACGACGTGTGCATTAGTAAAAATATAAATAGAGTCGCCCACTTTTTTGTAGACGACACCTGAACCTATCTCATTATCAGATTCATTTTTGTTATCAGACACAGTCGTGTCATTAGACAAATCATTCTCGACTGTTACAACTGACTTAACAGAGTTTTTAGCAATTTTCATCGCTGTTGTTTCATCTTTAGTTGTACCGTTAAATGCACTATCATTTGTATGATCATTTTTATTAACTGTAGTGAATATGGCATTTAATATTAAAAGTAATACTATAATACCTATAATAATTAACATTTTAGGCCAGTGTTCTTTAAAGAAAGCTATTACCAATTGTTTAAATTCATTAATTTTTTTAATATTTTCGGCTCTGCTACCTTGTTCGCCTTCTTTTTTAAGAAATTGCGCTTGTTGAGTATTATCGTTGTCTTTATCTTCTGGTTGTGAATAGCTATGTTTTGAAGAATATGGTTGTGTACCTCTTGAATCTTGCTCAGTATGATTAGAATTTACACCTAACATGGAGTCCTTTGAAGTCAATTTAGTATGTTGTTTACTTTCGTTTCCAGAAGTATTATCATGCTCTTTTATTGACTTATTTTCTGAGGATTCAATTACTTTATTATGATATTGATTTTCCTTTGATTGATTATCATTCAACTGTTTTGACTTACTTTGATGCGGTAACGTGGAGGTGTCACTTAAAACTCGAACATCATGTAAACTTTCTTCTCCAATTTTATTATCGTCGTCTTTTGATTTACTCATTTGATTATTTTGTTTATAACTTTTATCATCACGTTGTTGATGTATTTCCTCTTGAGTCAGTTTTTCTATTCTTGCTTTTCTCAAATTATCTTTAACACGTTCCTCATTGACTTTAGTTTGATGCTGTTCTCTTTTAGCTTGATTCTCCTTCTCTATTTTCTCGCGTCTAATGCGCTCTTCTCGCTCTTCGTTATGAAAGTACTCACGTCTTTTACGGCGATATTGACTGCGTGGTATGACTTGTTTTTTATCGTTATCCACTAGAAGACCACTCCTATAGTTTCTTTAACTCATTCTTTATCTGTTAAATTTAAGTTATTTTAATACTATATATCATCATTTTAAATTCGTTTATAAACTAAAGTTTAATATTTTAACTATAAAACTGCAATGTTCTAATAAAAATTAAAATAAAAAGAACCTCCACTTAATTTATTATTAAGCAAAGGTTCTAGCGTATCAATCAAATTATTTTTGGTTACCTTTTTTCTTGTTGCCAATTGCTGAAGTTAACCATCCTATTAATACTAAGCCAACTAATACTACCCAGAAGATTGTTTGCCATAAAGCACTATGTGGAAATGCTTCTGGTAAAACGCCAATATCAGGATGTGCAAGTACCATTACAACAAGTTTAATACCTACCCAACCTACAATTGCAAACGCAGCACCTTCTAGTCCTGGATATTTATTCAACAATTCTACAAACCAAGTTGCTGCAAATCTCATCAGGATGACACCTATCATTCCACCGAGGAACATAACAATAAATTGACCTAAGTCCATACCACCAAAATGTATGCCAACTTTTGGTAATGTAACGGCTATAGCTAATGCGGCAAGCATCGAATCAATTGCAAACGCGATATCGGCGAATTCAACTTTAAATACTGTTCCCCAAAAAGATTTAGGGCCCACTTCTTTTTCGTTACCTGTTTCATCGAAGTGATGTTCGTCTCCTGTTTCTTTATGATGTTTTTCATTTGACTGATGGAAAAATTGCCATAAATTTTTAATAGACATATAGATTAAGTAAACAGCACCAGCTGCTTGAATCCACCAGAAGTTTGCAATAATACTTATTAAGAATAAAGCAATAAATCTAAAAATAAATGCACCTAATAGGCCATAAAAAAGTGCTTTTTTTCGTTGTTTAGGTGGTAGGTGTTTAACCATTACCGCCATTACAATTGCATTATCAGCTGCTAATAATCCTTCTAAAAATACAAGTACTAAAAGTACCCATAAATAAGGTAAAATCAAACTCGGATCCATTGTGGACAACTCCTTTTAGTTTAAATACAAATAAAGAGACCTATGCTAATTAAATAGCAAAGGTCTCACTTAGCAATAGTTTTGCCCACTTTACCGGAAGACTTATCTTCGTAATGACGATAAAGTGTTGAATAGTTATTAGCAGTTTAAATGCATTGAATAACTATTCTCAAGTTACTCCCCTCTGACAGTTTTGTCATAGGTATTTATTTGTTATTTTCAGTATACATACTATGACACTGCATAGCAATATAAACATTTTTCATATACTATGGTGTGCCCGAATAGTGGTAAGTTTAAACATTCAATTATAATAAGCTATACAGCTTAATATCAGAGAATTTTTCTTCAAACCAACGCGTTGCAAATTCATTTTCAAATAGGAACACATAATTGTCGTATCTATCTTTTACTAAAATAGATCTAGAGGTATTCATATTATCTTTAATATCTTCTTCATTTTCAATCCAACGCGCAATTTTACGTCCGACTGGTTCCATAACCACATCTACATTATATTCATTATTCATACGGTGTTCGAAAACCTCAAATTGTAATTGACCCACAGCACCTAAGATAATTTGATTAGTGTGCAACGTTTTATAATATTGAATTGCACCTTCTTGAACAAGCTGTTCAATTCCTTTATGAAAATGCTTTTGTTTCATTACATTTTTGGCAGAAACCTTCATAAATATTTCTGGAGTAAATTGTGGTAACTCTTGGAAGCTATATTTCTGCTTACCGCCAACTAAGGTATCACCTATTTGATAGTTACCTGTATCATACAAACCAATAATATCGCCTGCTACAGCATGATTAACAGTTTCTTTATCATCAGCCATAAATGATGTGGAACGAGTTATTTTTTGTTTTTTATTTGTTCTTTGTAAGGTTACATCCATTCCTCTTTCAAACGCACCACTTACTACGCGCATAAATGCAATTCTGTCACGATGCTTCGGATCCATATTGGCTTGGATTTTAAAGATAAACCCAGAAAAATCTGTGTCGAATGGACTAACATCAACCTCTTCTTTAGTTTGTCTCGCATTAGGCATTGGTGCATGATCAACGTATGCATTTAAGAAATTTTGTACGCCAAAGTTTGCTAATGCCGATCCAAAGAAAACAGGTGTTAATTCACCGTTCAGTAACGCTTCATTATCGAATGCTTCACCCGCTTCATCGACAAGCATCATTTCTTCAATTGCTTGTTCAAATGCACTATCATTTTTTATCGCGTGTTCTTCTTTAAGTTCGTAATCTTCGTTTAAATGTAATAAATTTTCTTCATCTCTAAATGGTTCAATCGTTTTAGAGTGTCTATCAATAATACCAAAGAAATTTTGTCCCATACCAACAGGCCAATTCATTGGATAAGTGTCAATATTAAGTGTTTCTTCAATTTCATCAAGTAATTCAAATGGCTCTTTCCCTACTCTATCCAATTTATTGATGAATGTAAAAATAGGGATACCTCGCATTTTACAAACTTTAAATAATTTTAATGTTTGTGGTTCTATACCTTTAGCACAGTCAATAACCATAACTGCACTATCTACTGCCATTAATGTACGATACGTATCCTCTGAAAAATCTTCATGTCCCGGCGTATCTAAAATATTTATCTTATAATCATCATAATCAAATTGCATTACAGAGCTTGTAACTGAGATACCACGTTCTTGTTCTACCTTCATCCAATCACTTGTTGCAAATTTACCCGTTTTTTTTCCTTTAACTGTCCCAGCTTCACGAATCGCTCCACTGAAATACAACAATTTTTCAGTTAAAGTGGTTTTACCAGCATCAGGGTGTGAAATGATGGCAAATGTCTTTCTTGACTCTATTTCTTCTTTTAAATTCATTTATCATTCTCCTTTGGATTCATTTCTAATCAAATCAGTTATATTACGTGCCAATGTATCTGCTTCAACTTCAGTCAACAAATTGAATAATTGCATCACTAATTCTTCATATAGTTGATCTGTATTTAACTCTTTGGATAATTCAATGGACCAAAAAAGTTCTGGAATAGCTAACATGATTGAATCATTAGACTGATGGTAATATACGTTCATCATCATTCCATGAAACTGAAGTGATTTAATCTTCAACAGGTCCACCACCAAATTTTTGATATGCTGCTTTTAAACCAATTAAGTCATCGCGATGTGGGACTTTAACATGACCAGGCATAATTTGATAAGGCTCTCTACCTTTTGAGGCCAAAACAACTGTATCTCCTGGTTCAGCAATATCAATCGCGTGTCTAATACCTTCTGCACGGTCATCAAACTCTATATAATTCTCATGCGTTGCGCCTTTAGCTAATTCAGCTGTCAACATTTTAGGGTCATCGTTAGCAGGATTATCTGGAGTAAAAATAACATAATCTGCTCGACATGCTACTCTCCCCATCTCAGGTGTTTTCGTTAAATCTCTTTCCCCAGCCATACCTACTAAAAAGATCAGCTTTTGTTTAACAAATGGTTTTACAGCATCAATCAGTTTATTCATACCATCTGCAGTATGTGCATAATCTATAATCAAATCTATAGGAAGTGATGGGTCGAGTACTTCTAAGCGACCCTCTACAGGTTCAAGTTCAGTAACAGCATTAATAATTTCATTTAAATTTGTTCCCTTACTCCAAACCGCAATCATAGCAGCCATAATATTTGAAATGTTAAATCTACCTACATAAGGAGATCTAACTGGAAAACTTCCAAAAGGAGTACAAAATTCAAATTCTACACCTTGCAAAGATTCTTTAATGTTTTTAGCCATAAATTGCGCTTCGTGTGTAATACCATATGTAAATACTTCATAGGGGGTCACACTTGCTAAATAATCGGAGAAGTCATCATCATTATTTAATACAACATATTTTTCTTTAGACAAATCTTCACCAAGCTGGCTAAATAATAACGATTTAGCATGTCCATAAGCTTCCATAGTTCCATGAAAGTCTAAATGATCTTGAGTCAAATTTGAAAAGATAGCAACGTCAAATTCTACGCCTCTAAGTCGACCTAAGGTCAATCCATGACTAGAAACTTCCATCGTCATTGCTTCTGCATTGGCATCAACTGCTTCTTTAATCTTTTTTGTTAATGCTACTGTTTCTGGTGTTGTATTCGCACCTTTTGTTTTTGTTTCATTAACTTGAAATCCATTCGTACCTAGATATGCACTATTTTTATTCAATTTTCTATAAATTAAATGAATCATAGTTGCAATCGATGTTTTCCCGTTCGTCCCCGTAACACCATATGTCGTCAGTTGATGACTTGGAAACTCATATAATTCATGTGCCAATAGACTTGCAACACGTAAAGTGTCTGGAACAACAACTTGCGTCACATTACCTTTAAGTTTGAGTTCTCTATTGACAACAACAATACTACAACCTTGATCTACTACATTTTGACAAAACTTATGACTATCTACCGTATATCCTTTAGATGCTACAAATAGACTTCCCTCTTTAGCTGTACGTGAGTCAGTGGTAATATCGTCCACCTGTATATCTAATGTACCAATTACATTTTTTACTCTAATTTTTTTGAACAACGCACTTGCATTCAAAATGTATCGCTCCTTTTTTTACAATAAGTCTATTATACACGTTTTATTATCGTTGATAAATTTATAATTATAAGTCTTATTAATTTATTTTTAATCATAATTGACGTAATATATCCAAATCACGTTCTATTAGATAGTGATAAAATCATTCATTAAAGACTGTTAAGGTAGTGTTAAAATATACTTAAAATTTTGTTGCGCTCACCTTTAAATAATTCATTCCATATTTAAATAATGCTAAGATATACATGTATTAACATAATATATAGCAAATACTAAGATTTTTTGAAGATAATACTAAAATCATGCAGAATGTGTTCAAATTTAGTTTCGTTATCTTGCAACCATACTTAATCAATAATGAACACTTTATAAAGCAATTTATGACAAAGCATTGTATTGCACGCCGTATTTATAGTATTTAAATACAATAAATGGTACACTTCTTTTCCTTTTACAATGTATGAAAATACGTTACAATTATTATAAATTTTAAAAATTAACGGAGGGTGGCTATAAATGGTTACTCAAAATAAAAAGATATTGATTATTACTGGATCATTTGGTAACGGTCATATGCAAGTCACGCAAAGTATTGTCAACCAATTGAATGAGATGAATCTCAATCATTTATCAGTCATTCAACATGATTTGTTTATGGAAGCTCATCCAATTATGACTTCTATATGTAAGAAATGGTATATCAATAGCTTTAAATATTTTAGAAATACATATAAACGATTTTATTATAGTCGCCCTAATGAGCTCGATAAATGTTTTTATAAATATTATGGATTAAATAAACTCATCAACTTACTTATTAAAGAAAAGCCTGATCTCATATTATTAACATTTCCAACACCTGTGATGTCAGTGTTGACCGAACAATTTAATATAAATATCCCTATTGCGACAGTTATGACAGATTATCGCATGCATAAAAATTGGATTACACCCTATTCACAAAGATATTATGTAGCAACAAAAGATACTAAAGATGATTTCATTGAAGCTGGTGTTCCTGCTTCATATATTAAAGTGACAGGCATTCCTATTGCTGATAAATTTGAAGAATCTATTGATAAAGAAGAATGGTTATCGCAACAACATTTAGATCCTTCCAAACCTACTATATTAATGTCAGCAGGTGCATTTGGCGTTTCAAAAGGCTTTGACTATATGATTAATAATATTTTAGAAAAAAGTCCAAATTCGCAAGTGGTCATGATTTGTGGACGTAGTAAAGAACTTAAACGTTCATTAAAATCTAAGTTCAAAGATAATCCAAGTGTAAAAATATTAGGATATACAAATCACATGAATGAGTGGATGGCATCAAGCCAACTAATGATTACCAAACCTGGTGGTATCACAATTTCCGAAGGACTTAGTCGTTGTATTCCTATGATTTTTTTAAACCCTGCGCCTGGTCAAGAACTTGAAAATGCATATTACTTTGAAAGTAAAGGATTTGGAAAAATAGCAGATACTCCAAATGAGGCAATTGATATTGTTTCTGACTTAACAAATAACGAAGAGACTTTAAAGGTTATGTCATCTAAGATGCTAGAATCAAAGGTAGGGTATTCTACTAGAAAGATTTGTAAAGATTTAATAGATTTAATAGGTCACTCATCTCAACCTGATGAAATCTATGGAAAGGTTCCTTTGTATGCAAGATTCTTCGTCAAGTAATTACTCAAGTAACAGAAACTTTGTTATGATGTTGGTAATTCTGTTTCTGATGGAATTTGCAAGAGGTATGTACATATTAAGTTATATAAACTTTTTACCTACAGTGACCTCTATCGCAATAGCAATCACATCATTTGCTTTTTCCATTCACTTTATCGCAGATGCTGCAACAAATTTTGTCATCGGCTTTTTACTTAAAAAGTTTGGTTCAAAATTAGTACTTACATCTGGATTCTTACTTGCTTTTATAAGCTTGTTTTTAGTGATATGGTTCCCGGCATCACCATTCATAATTATTTTCAGTGCTATTATGTTAGGAATTGCTGTGAGTCCGATTTGGGTTATTATGCTATCTAGTGTAGATGAAAGAAACCGCGGCAAACAAATGGGTTATGTATACTTTTCATGGTTGCTAGGTTTATTGGTAGGTATGGTTATCATGAACTTACTTATTAAATTCCATCCTACTCGTTTTGCATTTTTGATGGCCTTGGTTGTGCTTATTGCCTGGATTCTATACTATTTTGTTAATATCAACTTAACAAATTACAATACTAAACCTGTGAAAGCACAATTAAAACAAATTGTAGATGTTACACAACGTCATCTTATTCTATTTCCAGGTATCTTGTTACAAGGAGCAGCTATAGCAGCACTTGTACCTATTCTCCCAAAATATGCAACGCAAGTTGTGAAAGTATCAACCGTTGAATATACAATAGCAATCATTATTGGTGGCATAGGGTGTGCTTTCTCTATGTTATTTTTATCAAAAATCATCGATAATAATAGCAAAGGTTTTATGTATGGAGTTATTTTTAGTGGCTTTATACTATATACAATTCTTATATTCGGGCTATCTACAATTACAAATATATATATAGTTTGGACCATAGGGCTGTTTATTGGGCTTATGTATGGTATCCTCTTACCGGCTTGGAATACCTTTATGGCTGGGCATATTAATCCTAACGAACAGGAAGAAACATGGGGCGTGTTCAACAGTGTTCAAGGCTTCGGTTCAATGATAGGCCCACTAGTCGGAGGTCTAATTACTCAATTTACTAATAATTTAAATAATACTTTTTACTTTTCAGCGATGATTTTTCTTGCACTCGCAGTATTTTACGGATATTACTTTATTAAAACAAACAGAAGGGTTAAACCTTAAAATCTATAAATCGTTTATATAAAGATGAGTTGTATATATTAATGAAATGTCATTGATATGCATTTGAAATATGAATATTCAATATAAAGCGTACATTAATCTTTTTGAATGATTAACTATACAATATAATTATGTTTCATATAAAAACGCCAAATCCTACTGAAACACAATAGGATTTGGCGTTTTTAGTTGATTTAAGCGCTCTTCTTGTATTTAACAATATGATTCTGTAAATTCAATTTCACTTTACAATTTTGGATTTCTTATCCCAATGTAAAAGTTTCAATAATAGTCCATTTGTCTTCTTCTTCACTATATTGAAGTAACGATAGTTCTTCGATTATTTCTCTATGGTCTACCCCTGCTAATTTTACTTGACCATATATATCTTCAAACTCTTGACTTGTTAGACCTTGGGCAATTGTAAAATGAGGTACAAAAGGATGTTCAGCAGTACCGTAAAAATCTTCTGTATTAAATTGATTAAATAATTGCTCTAATGACTCTGTTTTAGCAACTTTGAAGTATATAACATTACTGATTGGAGCAAAATTAGATGCCTTTGTAGCATGTACTTCTACTGGTTTTATACTAGAAATTCGATTTTTCACTTCATCTTTAATTAAATTAAAATCATGATCATCGATTTCAAATTGAGGTTTAATCGTGATATGAGGCATTATTTGAGCATAATGATTATCATATCGCTTACGGTAAGCATTCACCTCATCTTGAAATGACTTTGACGGAACCAATGCTAATCCTAAAATCATTTAAATTCCTCCTTTGTTTAACTTATTCCTATTATATCAAAACTTTTTGAAAACCGTTACTTTTATCATGAAAACAATTACATTTTTGAAATTAATAGATTTATCGTATTCAACAACCATTCGCTAACATACTATTTTACTTTATTAAACATATTTTCCATTTATTTGATTACTTAGAAATTGCAAGAGAATATCTCCTAGCAGTGGTTTCCATGATTTCCATTGATGTCCACCCTTAAATTCTTTATAGAAATATTCAATATTACCTTCTTTAATCAGTTGGTTCAATTCGCGGTTAGGTGTTAAAAAGTTAGCTCTTTTACCATTAGTTGGTAAAATAAAATCTTCTTCTTCTAAACCAATGGCATGCCATATCGCCAATTGATCTTTATTCATGCATGTATCAAATTTTTGCTTAATATTTTCATTATACATTGGGCTCAATAACGCAACTTGACTAAATATAGTTGGATAAGTCATTGCAGTCATCAAAGCGATACTTCCTGCTAAACTATCTCCAATAAGTAACCTTGTATTACCTACTTTATAAGTTGGAAATGTTGCATCGATATAAGGAAGAATTTCTTTTCCCATTGCTTTAATGGTTAAATTAGAACGACGTCCTGAAGGATGAAATTCTTCCCTACGTTTTTCAACATCTTCGTAATGGAATCCTACTATAATTGCACGTTGTATTGATTGCTCTTCACGTAACTGTTCATATATGCGTTGTATTCTACCAAATCTAAAAAAATCTAAACCATCAAAGCAAAAAATCAACTGATATTTAAATAAGTTTGTATAATCTTCAGGTAAATAAATTGATAATGTTACATCCCTATTTAAAATATCACTATGTATTATTTTTTTATTAATCTTACCTACTTTAAACTCCGACATAAACCGATGCTCCCTTGTAATGTTAATACTATTGTATCAATACTTATAATACTTTTAAATTTATAGCAAGCTCGTATACAAATTAATTTCATACTAGTTTTTTTCATTTTATTAAAAATACAGTGCATTCAGTTATATTGTAAAAGTATTTACTCTTTTTAATGACTGAGTTTTGATATATACTTATTGAGTATGAAAAAGAATAAAATAGGAGGATCACAATCTATGTTCAATAAGGTTTGGTTTAGAACAGGAATATTTTTTATTATGCTGTTCATACTCATCAAACTATTTATGGAAGTACATGAAGTATTTGCTCCAATAGCTACTATCATTGGTTCAGTCTTCCTTCCATTTTTAATTAGTGGATTTCTCTTTTACATATGTTTACCTTTTCAAAACATATTAGAAAAGTGGGGCTTTCCACGTTGGGCTAGTATAACAACAATATTCATAGGATTAATAGCTATCATCGCTATTGTGGTATCATTTATAGCACCTATCATTATTTCCAATATTAATAACTTAATTAAACAAACACCATCATTACAAAGAGAAGCCGAACAATTAATTAATTTCTCGTTAAGACAAATGGATAAATTACCAGATGATGTCACACATCGTATTAATAAAGCAGTTAAATCCATGGGAGATGGCGCAACGTCTATTTTATCTAATTCAGTGTCATATATTACGTCTTTCATCTCAACTGTATTTTTATTAATAATGGTGCCTTTCTTCCTGATATATATGCTAAAAGATCATGAAAAATTTATCCCAGCAATCGGTAAATTTTTCAAAGGAGAACGTAAAGTTTTTGTTGTAGATTTATTAAAAGACTTAAACTTCACTTTAAAATCATATATTCAAGGTCAAGTGACAGTTAGTATCATCTTAGGTATTATTTTATATATAGGTTATACGATTATAGGATTACCATATACGCCTTTATTAGTATTATTCGCCGGCGTAGCTAACTTAATACCATTTTTAGGTCCATGGTTATCTTTTGCACCGGCAGCGATACTAGGTATTATTGATGGTCCTTCAACTTTTATTTGGGTATGTGTCGTAACATTAATCGCACAACAACTTGAAGGTAACGTGATTACTCCTAATGTAATGGGTAAATCATTAAGCATTCACCCATTAACTATTATTGTAGTTATACTTGCAGCTGGAGATTTAGGTGGATTTACACTCATTCTTGTTGCAGTTCCATTATACGCTGTAATCAAAACATTAGTGAGCAACATTTTTAAATATCGTCAACGTATTGTCGATAAAGCAAATAGTAATGTTAAAGATTAATAATAGCAATAATCATAAGATTGAAAATTATACCACCAATTCTAGCCAAGGACATAATCAGATGTCCTTGGTTTTTTTAGACACGTAAGCAATGAAATATATCATCTTATAAAGCTCCGTCATTTCTACTGTTTATATGGAATTATGCATTTAATAAAATTTTTAACCCCCGATACATTTCTAACAACAAAATAAATAGTGCATCTAAAATTAATATTTATACATTAAATATATTATAAACATCAAAGTAGTATTGCCGATTGTCAATTTATTTCTTGAATAATTAAATGTCAAAACGCATTCTTATACACAAAAACAGGGATGATTTTTAATTTCGAATCATCCCTGTCAACAATTGTGAGATTATACTATCTGACTTTTTAATTTATCAATAATTATTTAATTGCGTGGAATCCACCATCAACGTGGATGTTCTCTCCAGTTACGCCACTTGAAAGATCACTTAACAAATACGCAGCCGTCTTACCTACTTCTTCTTGATCAACGTTGCGTTTTAACGGTGCTCTAGCTTCAATTTCTTTAAGAATTGTATTAAATCCACCTACACCTTTAGCGCTTAAAGTACGAATTGGCCCTGCAGAAATTGCGTTGACACGAATATTATCTTCACCTAAGTCTAAAGCTAAATATTTAACATTCGCCTCTAAACTTGCTTTAGCTACACCCATAACATTATAGTTTTGAACTGCTGCCTCACCACCAATATAAGTCGTCGCAACAATACTTCCACCTTCAGGCATAAGTTTTTTGGCTTCATGAGCTACGAGTGTAAGTGAATACGAACTAATTTCTTGTGCAAGTAAGAAACCTTCGCGAGATGTTTCTGAAAATCGACCTCGTAAATCTTCCATATTGGCAAATGCGATTGAATGATAAACACCCTCTATCTGGCCTACATCTTTTCCGATTTGAGCAAAACCATTAATGATATCCTCATCATTTTGGACATCAATTTCATAGAGATATTGTTCAGATTGATTTAATTGTTCTAATAATTTTTCTAATTCTTTACGACTACGCTCTTTGCGATATGTAAATACTAGTTTAGCACCTAATCGATCTAATACTTTAGCGACGCCAAATGCGATACTACGTTTATTCGCAATACCCATAATGACGTAGGTTTTATTTTCTAGATTTAACATGATAGTGTCTCCTTAATTTAAATTGATTATTACTACAGGCTGGTTAACTTTATGTTTACTAACCCTTTATACCCTTAATAGTTTAACATTTTTAGTACCTGATAATAAAGCAAAATAAAATGACCACAATAATCATATTCATTGTATATTTTTAACGATTTACGAACAAAATTTATTTTATTATAAGTAACTTATGATAATTATAACTTATGTTAAATCAGTCCGTAACTATCTTTTTTGTTGAACAGTCCCACGTTTAATATCTTCATCCAAATTACCCATCATCTCTTTAAATAATTCTTGAAATCTTGTTTCATCTTGATCAGAATAGCCTTCAAAAACGACTTTATCGATATTTTCTTCGTTAAAATAGTATATTTGATCTTCTACGACACCGACAGGATAATTACATGCTGAATAATCAAATATATATTTTTGATTATCTATATCTACAATAGGTCCTCGATTGATAATCATTAACTTTTGGGAACCTTCTTTTAAATATATGATACTTCCTATTGTTTCCACTTTATCCCACCTATCTTCCTATATTTTTAATTTTGGCATGTACTTTTCTATCAGAAATTGAAATCATATTTAAAATAGTAAATAGAAATAGCATACCTATCCAACCAATATATACTAAAATATTTTGTTTTTCCTCAAAAATCATTTGTAAAGGTGCAATTGATAAAAACAGCATCATAAAATAGCCGAAAACTACTATTATCATATTTTTAAATGATGGTATCAATATTACTCTTTGTTTACTCTTTTTATTAAATACTGGGTGATTTAACTTCTTTCTTATAGATAAACGAAGTGTGATTACAGCAACAAAGCCAATTAAAAACATAAAAAATATCCCAATTCGATTAATATTAATATCCATATAACCTACAAAACTTCTTAATAGCACACTGATAGTGACCCCAATGCCACCAGCCAGGATACCTTGACTCTTTTGTCCCCCATTATTAAATATGTTTATATTATTGAACTCTTGATAAGTTAATTCTGTGAATTTAATAGGTATAAACCAATTCAGCATTGGACATAAGTATGAATACCAATTTTGTTCTAAATCGACCATTAAATATCGATTATCTTTTTGAATGATTCTATATCGAGGATTTTTATATATCATGTATATATTATTCATTTATTTTTATCAACCTCATTTCATTGGATTTACGACTTTTTTGACATGTTTGATAATTTTACCGACATTTTTGTAATATTTACTCTAATTGTCTTGATTTAGTTACAATTACTTCATTGTTGTCATACGTAATAAGATTTGTTAATGAAAACACAAAAATAATAATGGGAAGTCCAATATAAATAATAAGATTATTTTTAACTCCAAAAATGAGTGATATCATAAATATGGATTGTAATAGAAACATAAAATATAGCGCTATTGCTGTAAACATATGTTTCGCGTTTGATCTAACTTTGCATTTAATTACATGATTTTTTTGTTTTAGTTTCAAATCCCATTTTTTTCTTAAATAAGCTCTAATAAAAACAACTATAATTATTGACAATATGACAATCAATAAATTTATAAATAGATTAGATGGTATATTCATTAAATCCATAAATGGTCTCATTAAAGTAGCAAATAATACCCCTCCTCCACCGGCAAGCCATCCCAAACCTTTTGTTTGTTCTTTATTGGTGTTGTTGTCATATTCAATTTTTTCTAACGTCTCTCTTGAAACTTCTATTAATTCTTTGTCCAATATCCAATTCAACATAGGAAGTAAATATGTGACATAATTTGATTCCAAGTCAATGAGATATTTTGTTTTGTTTAATTCAATTACTTTATATCTTGGATTTTTATGGATGCGATACATGTTAGCTTTTGTTTTAGTTTTGTTCTTTAAATTACTATGCTTCAATATCATCACTCACTTTCCTTTTTTGCATTCGAACGATATTTATTCTAGTTTTCTTTTCAAATAATCACCATCCTTTCATTGGATTTAATGAATTAGTTACTCTATTAATTGATTGACCTACATGATTTTTAATATGATTAGATGTATCTTTCACTGTATCAGAAACTTGATTTATCGTTTTTTTAGTCTTTTTAATAGTTTGGTTTGTTTTAACCTGATAATCTTTTATGGTTGATTCTGTATTACCTTTAATCTTATTAACTTTAGACATACCAGCATTCATTCCGTTCATAACTGATGGGACTATATCGTCTTTCATTATTTTTTTACCATGATTTTTCACTTTATTGTATCCTTCACTGATTAAAATATTCCCAATTTCTAGTTTTCCCTTTTCAATAGAGTAAATATGTTTCACTCTATCAAATGCTGGGTCTAATACATTTCTGCCAACCCAATCTGTTCCTGTTTTAATACCTAACCAATTATTTTTATATGCCCATTCAGCACCATATGTCAATACGGTACCAACAGCAAGACCACCTAATACAGCCCATCCGCCTGGATTACTAACTAGAGCAGCAGTTATAGCCATAGTACCTGCTGCTGTTCCTATACCTACTCCTGTTGTCAAACTATTATGTGCAACAGCTTCTCCAACTGTTTTATTGTCTTCTGAAATATCTGTATACATTCCTGATGCAAATCCTACAGCAGTTATTCCCTTTCCACCATATTTACCAACCTTTGCAATCCCGACACCATAATCTTTAAAATTCTTACCATTTAAAGTTAAACCAGGATTATCTTTGAGGAAATTACCATACTGTTCCATAAGTTGTGTAGAACCGCTAGCTGTTAAGTCATTAGAAATATCGCTGGCATGTTCGTCTATATATTTTTGAACGTTTTTAGGTAATACATTGAAATGTTTTTGTTGTTGATACGCGATAATAGTAAAAATGTCATTCTTATTTAATTTTTTACCATCTTTAAGTTTATGATTAATTTTATTCATTCTAATTTCTAATGCTTTTTGCTGGCTGACTTTAGCCCATTCCAAATCTTTGCCTGCTGGAATATTAAATGCTTGTTTTCCTGGATTCCATGCAGTTTTAGCTTGGTTAATGCCTTGTTGTACGTTTTTCTGGAACGATTCGACATCTTTAAATATATTTGATGATTTTGCATCAAATTGTCTTAGTTTACGTAATTTTTCTTCTAGTTCTTTCTTTTGTTGCTCTAAACTACTGATCATTTGATTATTACCAGATAATAAACTACTATTTTTAGAGGATTTGTGTTTAAGTGACGCATTCATCGCCTCTAATTGAGAAACTTGCTTTTCTAATTCTTCAATGTCTTGAATTAATTCAGATTCTTTTAAACTCTGACTATCAACTTCTGATTGATATTTATCCACAAAATCATTACAAGCTTGTTCAGTCAGTTCTCCAAGCGTTTTAATACTTTCTGTAAGGGGTACAATCACAGACGAAAAGAATTGTTTCCCAGAATCATAAGCTTGACCTTGTAGTTCACTTGCACCAACAAATTGCATAATGGCCTTTTGAAGACTGTCATACCCACTTGAAATATCTTTCACTGTACTTTCAACATCAGAAGACTGACCTTTAGACTTACCTACGTACATATCAATACTCATACATATGCCCCCTTTCCTGTTCTTTTTGCATTTCAATATTTCTATATTTTTCTATATCTTCAATGTCTTCATTGGTTAGACGTATCTTTCTATCAATTTCACTTTGTTGTTCAAATAACGCACTCATTACTTGTCTCTGTCCAGACTGAAACAGATCATTATTCTCTTCAATGCGACTGAACATATCACTTTCATAATACCTTTCAGCTAAGTGACGATATAATCCTGTTGTTGAAGTTGTAAAATCATGATAATCATCTAACCATCCATTTATTTGTTTCTTTTCGTTTAATAATTCATTTACCTGTTCTTTTTTCTCAATAATGATCTGGTTATACTCATCAACTTTATTTGTCATATCATCATCCCTTTATTTTTTAGCAATATCATTGCCTATAGATTGATCAATTTGTTCAAAAGATTCTCCGACATTTTGAATATTTTTACTCGCTTTTTCTATCACTTCAGCTACCGATTGATTCATTTTGATTAAATCATCCATAGCGTTATGCGCATTTGTATTACCTTTTACAGTTGTACTATTATCTTTAGAAGGCTCAGACACACTTTCACATTGTTCTATCGCACTTTTTAATGATGAAAATATTTGATTAGTTTGACTTGAATCACTCTTAATTTTTCCCATGAATTGAATCACAGCCTTTGTATTAAAAATTATTAATTATATTTTTTTAATTGGTTATATTATATCATTTATAGATATATATCGGTATTTTCAATATCAAAATTTCAGTACAAATTAGTCCTTTTCAAGTTTAACACTACATATTGTTTGCATTGTAGTATTGACTTCTTTCGTAATTTTATTAATCACTTTATTCTCTTTTAACATTTCTACGATTCGATGATAAACAATTCTTTTTTGGTGATTTTTTGCACTCGGAGAATACAATAATGGCCATCCTTTATACACATCTTTTTCTTTCGCAACGTGAATAACATGTGCTTCTCGACGTTTACTTTCATTTTTTTCTTGCTCTGAAATCATTGACAAAATTTGAACGATTAAATTTTTCATAAACTTATCCAATAATGGATTACCGATGACTTCATCCATCATAGGCAAGATGGTAATCATCAATTGAACTTCTTTGTCTTTTAAATAATGAACGGTATGGATCACTTCATCGTAATTACGACCTAAACGATCAATTGATTATACGACAAATCTATCTCCCATTCTCACAAAATTAAGTGCTTCTTGAAATATAGGTCTGTTTTCTACTGACTTTCCCGATTGTTTTTCTGTAAATATTTTTTCAGTATCAAATGTTTTAAATTTTCGAGTTGTATTTCTAAATTTTGGTCAATAGATGATACTCTCGCATAACCAACAATCATTAATTTTCACCTCATAATTAATATACATCCTAATCGCATATTCTAGTTACTTTAAATTCAATAACTTCATTTATATTATTAGGGTGTACCTATAGAATACAAAAATAGTAATTAATATCTAAAAAATAAAATAATTATTATATTTTACTATTACTTTATTTTTATATTAAAAATTATTTTTAAACCACTTATATAAATATATATATGTGTGTGTAGATTTACAATCATTTTCACTTTCTCCAGAATGGTATAATGATAATTGTTGGCCACTTTCTAAATAATTAGTATATGCTAAAAAATTATCCAAAACTAAAATACAATAATCTAAATCAAAAAATTTACTTATATCCACATATGGTGCATAAAGCTCTAAAAAACTTGGCTTCATCTGAAATGGTCCAATAGATAAATCATATTTTTTTACCAAATTAGGAAATAAAAAAAGTAATGCTTTTTCAAATATGTAGTTGAAAATATTTCCTCTATTCATATTTTCAATTATAAAAATGAATTTTTTATTCTCTGAACTATTATTTAATATATGTTCTACTTTTTTATAATTCCATAAAAAAGTGGAATGAAAATCGTTTTTTAAAACCTTCTTTTCAAAATTAGTTAGGTAAACTTTTTTGTTTTTCATAAAACATCATTCTTTTCTTTTTATAATTGCGTTAAAAGCTAATATAACTAAATTTATGAAAGTAATAAATGAAATTTTAAATATGAAATTTTCATAATGCTTTTTTGAACCTTCATACTCTTTTTTTCCATATTCATTATTTTCATTTTCATAATCTTCATAGTCAGTATCGTTACTATTATTAATATTTAGTTCCCTATCATCTGCATCCCTAATGGTTTTGTATTTACTAGTAAATGCTTTTTCAAGTACAGTGACTATTGGTAATATAAGAAGTTCAAAAATAATCCCCTCTTTATTTGAAGAAAGCATAGTTAATATATCCATGTCTTTTAAAAATAAATTCATGATACTAGTAGTTGAAAATGAAATTATGAGGGCGGAAAATAAAAAAGATAAATAAATACAATACAAAATGAATATAGATTTTCTGGACAATCCTCCTTCTAAATTACGACTAGGTCTAAAAATAATAGGCCATATTATTAGAAAAGAACCTAGGAAGCTAGCAATTAATAATAATTTAAGGATTTCTTGACCTTCATAAAAAATATTTAGTATTAGATAGAAAAATATATTAAAGAAAAAAATCACAAAAATTCTAAACAGATATTTTGATAATCTTATATCTTCCTGTCTAATAAAAGGATCGCTAAAATTAAAATATATAGATGGAAAAAATAATTTTTGTACTTTTAAAAAAAAGATAAAAAACATTGCTAATATAAATTCAATTATAAAATCCAAGACTTTACCTCCTTAATATATATTTCGGTTCTGTTGCAAAGTTAGAAAAATATAGCTAATTACCATTTTATCATGTCGTTGTTCCCTTAACTGGCTAACATATTCCTAATTTCGTGGCATGACGAAAATCCGTAGATCTGAAGAGACCTGCGGTTCTTTTTATATAGACCGTAAATGCATTCAATACCCTTTAAAGTATTTTTTGCCGTATTGATACTTTGATATCTTGTCTT
>NZ_KV838727.1:3268-111079 GCF_001838765.1 Staphylococcus sp. HMSC34G04 | reverse complement strand
CCAAGCTGCTTCATATAATTATATTCACTAATCATATATAAAACTTGTATAACATAGTCAAATACCTGAGACAATGATAATCAATGTCTCAGGTATTTTTTAGCAGTATTTTACCAACTTATACAGTGTAGAGCCATTGTCTTTATATAAAATTAAAGTAATACATCAACGCTCTATGATTATAGATATTAAAAAATTGAGATTAAAACGTATTAATAAACGCTTTAACCTCAATTACAACTTTTAACAAATTCAATTGTTGTGGTAGTTTTCTCAATAATTATGCCATTTCAAAAATAGTGTCAAAAGAATTCGTCGTGTACTGTCATGCATTTATTTCGCTACAAGACAAATACATGATATGTACATAAAGGATATTAACAAACTTGAAACGACTTATGATACTATAGCTACAATTCATATCGTAAGTTAATGTTTCAACTATTATTTACATTCCACTTACGATAATATTTAAACTTATTTTCTACTTATTTTTTTAATTCCTATACCTGTAAAGCCATAAATTATTGCAATGAAGGCACATAAGTAACATGGGATTGCCCATATAAAGAACTGATCAACTGAAACATTAAGTTGTTGTGCATAATATATACCAGATGTGCCCCATGGAATGAGTGGCAATACCATTGTACTTGAATCTTCAAGTGTACGCGATAACACTGCCTTTGAGACATTCATCTTTTCGAACATATCTTTCATAAGTACGCCTACCATAATAATAACTATTGAAGCAACTCCTGCTGCAAATACTAGCATAATACTACAAACTACAGTTATTAATACTAGTGTTCCAATTGACTTTACTCCTTTAGCTATTGTCTCTAAAATTACGTCTAAACAACCTGCCTTTTCAACAATACCAGCAAAAGCATAACCACAAAATATAGTTACAATGATTTGAGTCATGCTCATCATACCACCCTGCTCTATCAACGTTTTGGCATTATCTGAAATATGAGACTGGTGTAGCATCGTATGATTAAATCCATCAAAACAAGCTTTAAAACCATCTTTCATATTAAATTGATGATTAAATGTTCCAATAACCAATGCACTAATACTAGAGATAAGCATTGACGGTACTGTAGAGATTCTAAATATTAAACATAAAATGATGATAATAAGTGGGATCCACACCCAAAAATTCAAGTTATAAATTGTTGATAATTCTTTTAATAGATTTTGAATTTGTTGTGTATTTGCATCTCCCTTAAATTGTAATCCAACAATAAACCATATAGCCAACCCTATTATAGATGCAGGGATTGTTGTCCACATCATCGATTTAATATGAGCAAAAATATTAACTTTAGTTACGAGAGCTGCCAAATTTGTAGTATCAGATAATGGAGACATTTTATCACCAAAAACAGCCCCTGCAATAATGGCACCAGCAGCCATACCTGCTGGCACACCTAATTGATTAGCAATTGATATGAGTGCAATGCCTGCTGTTGATGCTGATCCCCAAGCTGTTCCTGTAGCAATTGAAGTCATTGCACTGATTATAAATGCAGATACTAATAAATAACTTGGGTTTAAAAATTTAAGTCCATAGAAAATTAACGCTGGAACTGTTCCAGAATACATCCAACTTCCTACAATGATTCCAACAGCTAAAATAATAAAGAGGGCTGGCATCGCCGTGCTCAATCGATGAGTAATCCCTTCTTCTAAATCCTTCCATTTTAACCCCACTCTATGTGCAATCAATGCTGCATAAGCTGAAGAAATTAATAATAATACTTGTATCGGAACATCAAAGAAAACAAAACCGATTACCACAACAACAACCATAACTAAAATAATTGAAATAGATTCTAAAAAAGTAGGATATCTATACTTTTGAGTCATACTTTTGCTCCCTTCAGTATGATTTGAAACAAAACCTCTTTTCTTAAATTTTAATTGCTAAACATTACTCTAATCCTAATTTATCTAATCCTAATTCCTCGATAGTGAGGCCTTCTTCAAAGAAATCGCGTTCAAGAATTGTTGAAGCTATCATAATAACAGCATCGATATTAGGTGTCGGGACATCAATGACACGTCCTAAACTAGACCATAGTACTAATCCATATGCAATATCTTCAGTTAAATAACGATTTTCAACATGATTCGGTCCTGGAATTTGAGAAAACACAGGGCTAGTATTAAAAAGACGATTTAACGGTTCATCTTCATCTTTACGTTCCAAATAACCTCTTTGAATCCTTGATTCTTTGGCAGTCGATAATTCAAAACCTAATTTTCTCCCTAAATTTAAACGTTCTATCTCAATAGCATGTAATAATCTCACAGTATGCTTTGTTATGCCTTCTTTATATAAAGAAAACTCATCCGAGTAATCAATACGTCCAACGTTCAATAATGTTGGTCCAGGATGTACTTCTGGGTTACCATTTTCAAGATTCGTTTTAAGTAAACTTTCTTCTTTCACAAGATAATCGTAAATTTTAGATACCTTTTCATAACTTTCATTTAACTCACTACGATCAAATGTTGAAAAGAACACACGGCGAACATTTAAAGATAAATCTACTTTAGCATTGTTAAAATCAACACGTGTACCATATGTTAATGTATTTGCTTCTGCAAAATGTGGATGTACATCAATATGACGATCTTCTAATACATTCATAAATCGTATTGAACCCATCGAAGCAGCAATGTTAAAGAAAATGAGATGGTCGTTCGTCACAAATTTTGACATCACTTTAGCATAATATTCAATGAATGATGAAGGAATAATAACTTGAACGATATCTGCACCATCTAAAACGTACTCCATATCATCACTAATATCAGTAAACTCTATAAATTTCTCTTCTCCCTCATTATTAAAATCAAAACCACCTTTTTCTAGGGCCGCATCAAATTTACTAATAGATTCATTACGACAATATAATCGTACATCATGCCCTTTATCTACCATATCCACTGCAGCAGTTACTGCACCATTACCTGAACCTACAATAGCTATTTTCATTTTTTTACCTCATTTCACTAAATTTTTAGGATTATACTACAATAAGTCACTATAATATTTTGTATTCTTACCATAAAAAAGGAGTGGTTCTCAATTCAAACATAATCTGATTGAACGATGTGCCTCTCCACATGTATGTAATGATTAAAATATGTACTAGAACTGCATTATAATATGAAATTTTATCGTTTACTTTACTATTATATATAACGCTTAAAATTTTATTAATAACAACAGTACTATATAACCAAATTATCTATATTTCAAACTACTTCGTCAATCGATATAAAGATCAAATTTAACATTTAATAAATAATTAATTATTGATACAATTATAGTTATATTAAGTAAATTTTTTACAAATGGAGGCAAAACCTATTATGGACAAAGAAACGAATTACAATGAATTAGAATCTAAGAATGTGTCTAATCAAGCTTCAACAGACAATTTATCGAATGACAATACAATTCACCACCAATCAACTATTCAAAATAAGGAAAGTCAAGATAATCGTTTAATGGCAATGTTAATTTATTTATTAAGTTTATTTACTGGTATCATTGGTCCTTTGATTATTTGGTTACTCAAACGTAAAGAGTCTCGACTTGTTGATGTATCTGGGAAAACGTATCTGAACTATTTTATTTCTTATACTATCTATTCAACAGTAGGCGTGATATGTATGTTTATGATTGTTCCTTTAATGAATATAAGTGAAAGTTTAGCCATCTTATTATTAATTTTGCTACTGGTGGTAGTCTTCATCTTATTGGCATTGTTAATAATGTCATTTGTGTGTACAATTATTGCTTGCGTAAAATATATGTCTGGCAAAACTTACACTATCCCACTCACGATACCGTTTATAAAATAAGTTACATTATTACAGAATCATTGTAATAAAACACTTAAAATTATTTACATTATGACCCTTCAAATCTTGATTTGAAGCACATTAACAATATAAATTGAGTTCGTAATCTTGGTTATCTTTTATTACATAGATAATCAAGGTTTTTTTATTTTGTTTACGAATAAGTAACAATCCCCATATTTTCAATTAAATCTGTTAAAGTATTCAGTGTTGTTAAGAACAACTACATGCACACACATGAATGAGTAAACATGTTAATAATTTTTTAAATCAATTTGCAGTACATCTAATAAATATTACAATTTTTGGAGGCGTTAAATATTATGAAAAAAATCAAAACAATCTCGACATTGGTAGCTGGACTTGGTATAGCATTTCTAGGTCACACAACACATGCTGATGCGGCTGAAAATAATAATCAACAACAAAGTACGTATAACTATAGTACAACTGATGTATCATTTTCTAAATCAGGAAATTTATATACTTCTGGCCAATGTACTTGGTATGTTTACGATAAAACTGGTGGAAAAATCGGATCAACATGGGGGAATGCAAATAGCTGGGCATCTGCAGCTCAAGCAGCAGGATTCACTGTAAATAATACACCTGAAGAAGGTGCAATTATGCAATCATCTGAAGGTGCTTTCGGACATGTTGCTTTCGTTGAAAGTGTCAATAATGATGGTTCAATTACTGTATCAGAAATGAACTATGATGGTGGTCCATTCTCTATAAGTACACGAACAATCTCTGCCAGTGAAGCAAGTTCATATAATTACATCCACCTAAACTAATCAGTATTTAAACTAATAAAATTGCTCCAATCTATTCTTGTGTAAGAATAGATTGGATTTTTTATTTAATGGGAATGTTTGTGAGAAGCCATTGCCTCGAAGTTACTAATTTGAGAAAATGGTTCTATTACTTTAATAGGAGGAATAAAAGAATGCAATGGCTTAAAGTTATATTAGCCGGTTTTATTGAAATCATCTGGGTCACCGGACTTGATCAAGCGCATTCATTGTTTACATGGATATTCACCCTCTTTTTTATTGCTTTAAGCTTTTTTCTAGTCATTGATGCTTCGAAGCACTTACCAGTTGGTACAGTATATGCATTTTTTGTTGGAATCGGTGCTGTTGGTACAGTGTTAGTTGATATGATTTTCTTCAACCAACCATTTACTTTCACTAAAATATTTTTAATAATGACCCTTATTTTAGGAATAATAGGATTAAAACTTACAACTGATGCAACGAAAGAAGGGAGATAAAAAGTATGGCTTGGTTATTTCTAATGATAGCCGGAAGTTTTGAAATTTTGGGTGTTGTTCTTTTAAACGAGCTATCACGTACAAAGAATAAAATTTATGTCATTTTTTTAGGATTAGCATTTATATTAAGCTTTAGTACGTTAAAATTTGCAATGGTATCTATTCCTATGGGGACTGCCTACGCTATATGGACAGGAATTGGTACAGCTGGTGGTACATTGATTGGAATGATTTTTTATGGAGAGTCTACACGTATAAGTAGAATTTTATGTATTTTATTAATCATCATTTCAGTTGTTGGATTACGTTTAATAAGTTATTAATATCAATCATTAAGGTTTAATGATTGTTTGCGCTTTCTTATTTTACTATACTATTCATAAAAGAAGGAGTGATGGTTATGACAAAAGTTTATATTGCAGGCGCAATACCTGAAGTGGGACTTAACTTATTGAAAGAACATTTTGAGGTAGACATGTATGATGGCGAGGGACTTATTGATAAAGAAACCTTAAAAAAAGGGGTAGAACATGCAGATGCATTAGTAAGTTTACTATCAACTTCTGTTGATAAAGATATTATTGATAGTGCTAATAACCTTAAAATTATAGCGAATTATGGTGCAGGTTTTAATAATATTGATGTCGAATATGCAAGACAACAAAATATAGATGTTACAAATACACCACACGCTTCGACAAATGCTACTGCTGATTTAACAATCGGCTTAATTTTATCAGTAGCGCGTAGAATTGTAGAAGGAGATCATTTATCCAGAACAACAGGCTTTGATGGTTGGGCACCCTTATTCTTCCGAGGTAGAGAGGTATCAGGAAAAACTATTGGTATTATAGGTTTAGGTGAAATTGGAGGTGCAGTGGCTAAACGCGCACGTGCATTTGATATGGATGTACTTTACACTGGTCCTCATCGTAAAGAGGAAAAAGAGCGAGATATCGGTGCGAAATATGTAGATTTAGATACTTTACTTAAAAATGCAGATTTTATTACAATCAATGCGGCATATAATCCTTCACTGCATCATATGATTGATACTGAACAATTTAATAAAATGAAATCTACTGCCTATCTAATTAATGCAGGACGTGGTCCAATAGTAAATGAACAAGCTTTAGTTGAAGCACTTGATAATAAAGCTATTGAAGGTGCTGCATTGGATGTATATGAATTTGAGCCAGAAATCACCGATGCATTAAAATCATTTAAAAACATTGTGCTTACACCTCACATTGGTAATGCAACATTTGAAGCTAGAGATATGATGGCTAAAATTGTTGCGAATGATACAATAAAAAAATTAAATGGTGACGAACCTCAGTTTATTGTCAATTAACTGATGCATTCAACAACATAAACACAAAAAGAGCTATGAAGATATTGAGTTGAGTCTCTATCTTCATAGCTCTTTATTTATTAAAATTACTGCATTTTTAATATTTAACTTTATCATTTAACAATATATGTCATCATATATTACTTTTCTTTGGATTTGTATAAAAATTTTGTTTGAGCTGATGCCAAAGCATTTGGTATCAATTTCATCGCGGTATTTCTAAGTTTAACAGTTAATTTATGATGCTTTTGAGCCATTTTACCTATCTTTTTCGAACGTCTAATCACTTTTGCGGTATGTTTAACTCTAAGTTTATCGTAACGCTCAATCGCTTTATTAAAATCATATTTTTCTAAACAATTAACTAATACAATCGCATCTTCCATAGCTTGACTAGCACCTTGTCCCATATTAGGCGTAGTGGCATGCGCAGCATCGCCCATTAAAATAGTACGTCCATAAACGAATGTCTTCAGCGGTTTTAAATCATATATGTCATGAAGTAATATACCTGTTTCACTTTGCTTTTCTAACACTTTTCTCACTTCATCTGGAAAGTGATTAAAATATGCTTGAAGATGGGGTTTTCCAAAAGATTGATATTTTGGATCTCCTTCTTTAGCATGAACAGTAATAAACCAATAAGCACGTTGATTAATTAATGGGACTATACCTACCCGCCCTTTAACACCCCAATATTCATTCGCAACATGTTGGTCATTAAATTGTACATCTTCAACCATTCCTCTAAAACATGTGTAACCATTGTAACGAATTTTAGTTCGCGCACCTACAGACTCTCTTACTACAGAATGTATCCCATCAGCACCAATACACAAATCAAATGATTCACTTTCCTGTTTGATAAAATGTAGGGTAACCTTACAACTCGTTTGTTCAATTTTAGTAACTTTAAAGCCTGTGTGAATAGATGATTCTTTGACATATGACTGTATGATTTCAATTAAAGTTTGTCTAGATAATGCGACATTTAGGGAATGAGTCTTCAATTTAGCGCACATTAATGGTGTGCCTTGCTCATCATAAATATTCATTGCAGTAAGATTTTGACCAGCATTTTTAATGCCTTTAGCAAGGTCATGATGCCCTAATTTTTTTAAAACATTATCTCCTATCCCAATACCAGCGCTCAATTCGTTTATAGAATTATTTTTTTCAAACACTTTAACTTGATGACCTTGTTCTTCTAATAACGCAGCAGCAGTTAAACCACCTATACCTGCGCCTACTATTGCTATTTTCATGTTTTACACCTCAAATTTATCATTCTTTATTATTTTAGCACACACACACATGTTGAAAAGCAAACCCTTCTATTTTAATTGTCAATTAATACAATTCTCTAGTTAAAAATAATGAATATATCTATTCGTTCTATCGTTAATGCTCAATTTAAATTTTCACTCTATTGTAAAGAAATATTTAAATATTCTACATGGGTATATGCTTCCGAATATTCTTTTAAAGCTAAAAAACCTGAGACATCTTTTATTGTCCCAAGTTTTTATCATATAGCTAATCATTGGCAAAGTTAAAACTATTCTGTTTGAAGCTTTTCATATATAAATTGCCCAAATAGAATGAAACACTTAGTTGATTGCTCAATCATTCTTTAATTTTATTTATTTGTAATACTTTTTTCTTATATGATCTTTTTTTATTCCATATTTATCATAGTATTTCTCCATTAAATCAGCTATATTATTAGCCCATTGAATATCACTAGCATATTGATGTTGGCCTGGATTTTGTGGATTCCACCGCATTTGATATAAGTTCAATTGATTATTTTTAAAGTAATGGAATCTCACAAACCACGCGCCGCCCATTATCGCTTTTTCAGGAGTGGTCCACTTCTTCTGTTTAGCAAAACTTTTACCAGTCTTTACAGCATCTTCGTCAAAAGCACCAATACCAAAAAAGTTATAATAGTGATGGTCATCTTCTTTAATTCCATTTGATAAATCTGATTGACCATTTCCTGTCTCAACTAGTGCATGACTAATGAGATATATGATATTCACTTCATATTTATCTTGGGCTTTAATAAACGTTGATCCCTTATTTTCTAAAATACCTTTTCCTTTTAAGATATGGTTAACTTCCTTCTCTGACATAGGTACTTTTTCCGATATGTCCATGTACTTCAAATTATTATCACTATGTTTTATTTGCATAGCTTTCTCTATATCTTGTTTGGAAGCATATATAAACTTACCATTAACTTCTTTAGTATGGATATTTCCTTCACTTGTTTGAAGTGACACCGCTTCTTTAAATGTATGTTTAACATCATTTTTAAAAAGGTTTGTATCAAATATAAGAAAAAGTATTGCTAAAATAGCGAGTATGCTAATTATGAACAATGTTGTCATACGAAGCCGAGTATTCTTTAACATTTCAACAAACTCCTAAAAATTTTAAGATAATACAAAATAGGCTACTACGATAGCAATCATCACTATAAAGAAAGAGACATTAATTGCAATTTTCATACCTGTACGGTGTCTGAACATAACATTAAAAATAACGAGACTAATTGTTAATGATACAACAAAAAATGCAATAGCTAACATGAGTTTTAGCATAATTAAACAAATGATTCCAATAACTAATAGTACATTAGATGTGATTGCTAGAGCTTTTAATACTTTAGGATTGATATGCGTCACTCCTTCTATGATTTTTAATAACATTATTCATCATACATGATTAGAAGAATAAATGTCGACTCATAATACGTTAAAAAATTTTTATATCAAATGTACTAGAAATTTAAGGTATAGATATTAGTTTAAAAGTGTATTAAACCGTAATAGATTTAGTTATTACTAGACATTCCTCTAAGCAGATTTAACATATAAGTCATACTACGATTGAGATCATCATCACGTAAAAATCCAACAAGACTTTTAATTGTTGTTTTGTCACCAGGTTTTGTTAGATTCGCAGCATGTATCCCTCTGTTTAAACGAGATAATAATTCACTTAAATCTTTAACATCTAATTCTCCTAGCAAAAAGACAAGTTGTGCCATATTTGTTAAAACGCCTGAATATATATCTTTATTCAATTCAACGGCAAATTTATTAATGATGACTTGTCTTGCTTTTAAACCACCATTTAATGCATCCAGAATTTTAGCTTCATCTAGTATACCAATTAAACGTATTGCTTTTAAAATACTATCTTTATTTTCTACAATTGCATCGATAACATCATTCAAACTTTCTTGTTTAATTTGCTCATATGATTTTTTTAAACGTTTAATTTCAGTAATTCTCTCTGCCATTATCAATCACTCATCTTTCCTGGGAATACATAATCTGAGCGCTCCCATTTTTTTTGAACTTGAACACTATATTGTGGTTGCCGCTGTTTATTAACTCGGAAATTCATTGGATTCAATGGAGATTTGCCTCTTTTCGTCACAACTTCCATTCGTGCATGTGTTCGTTTGTAGGAAGGCGTATCTGTATAAGGATCTACGTCACTATTCGTAAGAGCATTAATAGCACCTAAATCTCCATTTTCTAATGCATCATTATTTAATGGAATATATATTTCTTTTCCTTTTACTCTATCAGTAATGTGTGCTAGTAAAGAAGCCTCTCCAGTCTCAGAAATCAATTTAATTTCAGCTCCTTCATGAATGTCACGACTTTGTGCAAGCTCGGGTGAAATTTCAACAAATGCTCGAGGTACTTTATATTTAATCATTTCTGTTTGATACGTCATATTACCTTCATGGAAATGCTCAAGTAATCGACCGTTATTGACATGTAAATCATATACTTCATCTTCTTTAAAATAGTTATCAAAGGTTAATGGATATAATTTAGCTTTCTTGTTTTCAAAATTAAACCCATCGATATAAAGTATTGGAGTGTCTTTACCATCTTTATTTACGGGCCATTGTAAACTATTAAAACCTTCTAAACGATCATAACTTACACCTGCATACGATGGTGTTACTCGTGCAATTTCATCCATAATTTCACTTGGATGCTGATACTCCCAATTCGCCCCTAGTCGATTTGCAATAAGTTGAAAAATTTCCCAATCCGGCTTTGAATCTCCAAGCGAATCTAATGCTTTATACAATCTTTGTATGCGTCGCTCCGTATTAGTAAAAGTTCCATCTTTTTCTAGTGAAGGACTTGCTGGTAGAACTACATCTGCAAACGTAGCTGTAAATGTTAAAAACTCATCTTGAACTACCATAAAGTCTAACTTTTCAAAAGCAGCTTGAACAAAATTAATATTAGAATCTACGATACCTGTATCTTCTCCATACAAATACAACGAATGAATATCACCATTATGTATTCCTTCAATCATTTGATGATTATCTCTACCAGGTTTATCATTTAGCTTTACTCCATACTCTTTTTCAAATTTAGCACGTATTTTATCATCACTGATAAGTTGGTACCCAGGAAATTGATCTGGCATACTTCCCATGTCACTACATCCTTGAACGTTATTATGACCTCTTAAAGGATATGCTCCAGCACCAGGTTTTCTATAATTACCAGTAATGAGTAATAAATTAGAAATAGCAGTACTTGAATCACTTCCAATATCTTGTTGTGTTATACCCATCGCCCAACATATCGCTACTGAATCAGCTTTTGCTACTTCATGCGCAAATTGTATTAACCGTTCTTGCGGAATTCCTGTTACTTCCTCTGCAAATACCATTGAAAATGGTTCTAGTGATTGGTAATATGTATCAAAGTGATCAACCCACTTTTCTATAAATGATTTATCATGTAAGTTGTTATCAATAATATATTTAGTGACAGCACTTAACCAAGCTAAATCGGTGCCAGGTTTGGGTTGATAAAAAGCATCTGCACGTTCTGCCATTTCATGTTTTCTTATATCAAAAACATATGACTTTTGACCAAATAACTTTTGTGCACGTTTCATTCGTGAAGCAATTACAGGGTGCGCTTCTGCTGTGTTAGTACCTATTAATACAGTCATAGATGCTTTTTCTAAATCAACAATCCCGCCTGCATCTCCACCGATACCTACTGTTCTTACCAATCCTTTGGTCGCTGGTGCTTGACAATAGCGCGAACAATTATCTACATTATTTGTACCAATAACTTGACGAGATAATTTTTGCATTAAATAAGATTCTTCATTAGTTGCTTTGGATGAAGAAATAAATGACAAGCTATCCGCGCCATATTGCTCTTTAATTCTTTCAAAATTGTTAGCAATAACTTGTAGGGCCTCTTCCCATTCAACTTCATGAAACATACCTTCTTTTCTCACTAAAGGTTTCGTTAATCGTTGATCTGAGTTAATGTGTCCCCATGAAAACTTACCTTTTACACATGTTGCTATTTTATTTGCTGGAGAATCATGGGAAGGTTGAACTTTTAATATTTCTCTATCTTTCGTCCATACTTCAAACGAACAACCTACGCCACAATATGTACAAACAGTTTTAGTTTTATTGACACGTTCTTTACGCATTTCTGCTTCAGAATCAGATACAGCTAATAAAGTACCATAGCCAGGTTCTGATTTTTTAATAATATCAATCATAGATGCTAGTGAACCAGGTTCTGTATCTGTGAGATATCCCACATTACCTTCCATATTAACTTCCATCATTGCATTACATGGGCATACAGTCGCACATTGACCACATGAAACACATGATGATTCATTAATTGGGACATCATTATCCCAAATTACTCTTGGATAATCTCTTTCCCAATCTATTCGTATTGTTTCATTAACTTCAACATCTTGACATGCTTCAACACAACGTCCGCATAAAATACATTGATTTGGATCATATCTATAAAAAGGGCCATAATCTTTTTCATATGGTTTTCTCTTATACTCATAAGTTTGATGTTGTATTCCCCACTTATCCATCGTATTATGTATTTCACAATCGCCATTATTATAATCACAAACTGTACAATACAACATATGTTTTTCTAAAATACGATCTAATGCTTCTTTTTGGCTAGTTTTCACGTGGTGATTGTATGTATTTACCGTCATTGAGGATTCAATCGATGTTCCACATGCTCGGGCAATATCTCCATTGATTTCTACCATGCATGTATCACATGTTTGAATTGGTCCCATCGATTCGTTATAGCAAATGGCTGGTACAAATGTATTTCTAGAGCGTATAAATTCGAGTAAATTCGTCCCTGCTTCAACAAGATAATCTTTACCATCTAGATTAATTTTTATCTCCTTAAACATATATTTTTCTCCCCCATTAAATTATTCACTGTTAAACACTTTAGACTTTATAACTTAATTGATTAAATCTACAATTTAACTTTTAGTAGAATTACTTAAATTGTATTACTTTACTCTATAAAAGTTAAGCGTTTACATAATAAATATAATAAAATCAATTTAATTGAAAATGAATATCAATTAAAGAGTGAAATGAATAAATTAATTTCTTTATTTCAAGCCATTTAACATTGAATATCATAACTTTTTGCTTATAAGACATTGAATTACATAGTGCCTCATTTTATTTAAATATTAGTTAAAAGAAAATGGTATATAATGCAATATAATCCTTAAAAATAAAGCAAAAATGTTTAAAAACTAAAATAAGAATATTTAACTCAGCCATCCTTAATTTGTCAAAAAAACCTAGAACATTTCGTTCTAGGTTTTAAACTCAAGCATTACACTATATGTGATTTTAAAGCTTTTTCTTTTTTATAAATTTAAATTGTCTCTTAGTAATTGTGTATTTTCATTTTTAGATGCATCACTTGGTATGAAATAGTACAAACCGTCATTTTGTATACCACCTTCACCCTCTAACTGATGTCGATTAACTTGGTCATTAGCATCTTTATACTTAGTTCTAATTGTATTGAGATCACCTAATTTTAAATCTGTTTTAGCATTTTTCTGGATTTGATTCATTAATGTATTAAAATGAGTGATTGAAGATGCGCTTGTCATCTTATCTGCCATTGCTTCTAAGATAAGTTGCTGACGCTCTTGTCTACCAAAATCGCCTCCTGCACCATCTTCTTTACGACTTCTAATAAAGTCCATGGCAGCATCACCATCTACATGTGTTTTTTCACCTTTAACAAAATGATTAGCACCCATTGTAAATGTACTATTACTTACGACATCTACGCCACCTAATGTATCAATCATGTCATGTAGTCCATCCATGTCAATCGTAGCGTAATGATCGATTGGAACATTCATTAATTTTTCAATTGTTTTAACAGCCATGTTAGGACCGCCATAAGCATAGGCATGGTTAATTTTTTCTTCAGTACCTCGACCTGCAATTTCTGCTTTGGTATCACGTGGAATACTTACTAGTTCAGTTTTCTTTTCTTTCGGATTAATGGAAAGTACCATGATTGTATCACTACGTTCCCCACCGCCTTGTTGTTTTCGCTTTTCATCAGAATCTACGCCAAAGAGTGCAATAGTAAATGGATCACCATTTTTTAAATTTACTTTTCCAGAACGTAGTTCAGAATGATTTCGATTTAAGGGGTTATGTATCTTGTCTCCTGTAATAAATATTTTTGCACTTACATAAATAACTGCAATGATTGCTAATAGAAATAAAATTCCCACTACCCATAGTAGTATTTTCATCGGCAGGCTCATTTTTCTTTTATCTGATCTTTGCATCCCTACCACTCCTATTCAATAATTTTGTTGTTTTATGATACATAGGTCATTATATTATAAATAAATTTATTTGGTATACATCTACAGACCTATTCATTAATTATTTTAAATTTTCTTTAAGAAATCGTATAGCTTAAATGTATAAAATCTCTATAGAGCTAATTTGATATAATTTATAAAAATATACATTAACCATGCTCTATATGATGATTACTCTTTGAATAGGCTTCTCCTTCATTTAAGATACGTATCATATCATCGTAACAACCAGGATTGCTAATGATAAATGGGCCTGCCGTACTAAAATCAAGAGGTTCACCATTTATTTGTGTCATAATCAAACCTAGTTCTCTTGCAAAAAGAAATTGTGCTGAAATATCCCATGGCTTAGGATTCGTGTTAATGTGTGCCCCGAACTGACCTTTTATCACTCGAATAGAATCAAGACCACAAGACCCAATAATTCTAAAATCAAAGGCTGAATGAAATAAAGATTGAATCGTCTCTTCTTTTAACACTTGTGGTTTAAATGAAATAATTGCATCTCTTAAACCTATTCTTTTTGGCAATGTCATTAATTGATTGTTCTCGTAAGCTCCCACACCAGCAATTGCTCTATATAATCTTTGATGTGGATAATCATAAATATATGAAAGTTTAGGTTCCCCATCAATAAAATATCCTATAATGATACAGTAATCTTCTTGTTGTTTCACTAAATTACTTGTTCCATCTATAGGATCCATAATCCAAAGGTGACCCTCGTAAGGTGTTATATCTGAGTTATCTTTCTCTTCAGCTAATAATTGATGTGTGGGATAATGTTCCTGAAGAAAGTTTTGAAAATGATTCTGAATTTGTTTATCAACATTGGTAACTAAATCAAACCTATCTTTTTTTGTTGATGTTTCCATCTTCTCAACCAAACGCGGAATGATATTGTCTAAACCGCGTATCCATTGACATATATATTCATCTAATTTTTTTAAATAAAGTTCTGTCATATTTTCACCTTCATTTCATTATTTCAAAGACTATAGTGTTATCATTTAAATCATTATAGTTATATGTAAAATCTATTGTAAATCATAGAGTCATAAAATCAGAATTTGTATTAATAAATATTAAAAAATCGGCTAGTCAATAACTAGCCGACAAATAGAAAGGAAAGTAAGTAATAAATATTGAAGATGTTTTGATGTAACTTGAACGATTATACAGCTATCTAATATGTAGCTCTACCCCTTTGTCTAATCGCTCCCCCTGTTACAAATATTATATTATCATATTGTTTTTGTTTTTGTAAGCGTTTTCTAAAAGTTTTTTGTATAATTTTACACTATTGTAGAGTTAAAACAGACAAAATGTCATCATTGTCGCTTATATGTTATAATAATTGTAATATGTAATGTTTATGGAGGTGACTTTCATTGAATAAATTAGAACGTCAAAATCGAATAATTCAAACTATTCAAAGTTCTGACAACATTACTGCTTCGCAACTTGCAAAACAATTTAAAGTATCTAAGCGAACTATTTTACGTGATATTGATGAATTAGAAGATCAAGGGGTAAAAGTATATGCTCGTCATGGCAAATTAGGCGGTTATCAAATCAAAGATGCACATGCTAAAATCACCTTATCGTTAACTGAACAGCAACTTTCGGCATTATTTTTAACACTAAATGAAAGTCAGTCCTATTCCACTTTACCTTATCAAAATGAAATTCGAGCAATAATCAAGCAATGTTTAAATTTACCTCAAACACGATTACGTAAATTGCTTAAAAAAATGGATTATTATATAAAATTTGAAGATTCTAATCATGTCACATTACCTCATTTATTTTCTGATATTTTAATTTATTGCACGGAGCGCAATGTGATGTTAGTAGATTTAAATGAAGATGGTCAAACTCAAGCTGAAAATGTTATTTTTATAGGTTTAATATGCAAAAATGCCGTTTGGCATGCTGTTGTATTTGAAATCGGTAGAGGTTACACTCGTGAATTATCTATCATGAATATTCAAGATATCTCATATTCTTTTGAAAAAACAATACAAACTCAAGATATCTCAATTGAAAATTATAGACAGTTTTTAGCGCCTTCTGAATGATAAAAATATAGCCTGGGATAGCCGAAAGGCCCCCCAGGCAATTTAGTACACTAGTAGTTGTCTATAGAGTTATAAATGTACATTTATCCATTTTTAAACTTTCATTTTCTTCCCAGTGACAAAACTATACCTCTCTTTAGTCATTTCCCGTTATAACTACTGCTCGGAAATATATTTTCAAATCATTTACTGAATACAACAATAATTGTCCAAATGAATGATATGAAATTATTTAACATATGTAAGCTAATTGATGAAGCTAAGTTTCTATTCGATTTTAAGTAAACATATACTAATGCTATTGCCAGTATTAAATATGCTCCAAATTCAAATGGGGACTTAGCATCACTCACATGTATATATGTAAAAGACAATGCTGATATAACCCCCATCACAATAAAGTTAAACTTTTTACCTAGTTCACCTATTAACAAATGTCTAAATACCAATTCTTCAACAATAGGTCCTACAATTACAATAAGTACAAATGCAAAAGGAATAAATATACCACTTTTAAATAATTCATTAAGTTCAAGTTCATTTTGCGTTTCACTATATTGCAAATATTTAGGTAATAGTTCAATTAATTTGTCATAAACATTAGAAATAATAAAAGATGCACACATGACGATAATTATAAACAACCAATGTTTTTTCAAATAGTCAAAACCACTCTTAACTCTATCTACAAATGAATTGATATGTAAAAAATAAAAAGCTAATATCACTAAAATATATGACATAAATTGTCCTAGAGTTCCAATCATAGTAAGTTGTAATTCATTAATATTTTGAAAAGTTATAGCAGCAATTGTTAAACCTATAAAGCTAAATATAAATATACATAGAAAGCCTATCGCAATTAAACTGAAATCACGCCATACTATATCTTTAAACCTATAACTTTGCCTTTTTTTATCTTTTTTCATCATTGTATCCTTTCCACTCACCAATAATTATTCAATCATATGGGAGGCTTTATGAATTATTTAGAAATTTCACTACATATTGAACAACAACTTGTTAAATTACTCTCTCTGAGTGAAAGTGCGAAATACTATGCACTCATACATCATAACAAATTTGAATCTTTTATAGATGATTTCAACCTTACTGTAAATCAAGAGATGAAATGGGCAATGTCTCATCAATTGTTGTTGAATTCTAATGATACGCTTGTGTCATACTGTCAATTGATTCGAAGGTTAAACGATTCCCCACTTTTAACTTTAAACCAAGGACATATAATTTATTACATTAATACACAACAAACACTCATTCACCGACAGTTACTTAAACATAAACAAGCCCTTTAGTATATTCAAATGTTTCTATACTATTATACTATTAATTATATATTAACGTTAAAAATAATTATAAATATCAATCTCTTATAATTAAAACATTAAATTATTTATTCTATTTACTAAATTGTAAACTTGTTGCAATAAGGTTATAATTAGCCATGATTAGGTATCAAGAAGGAGTGTTTAAAATGCTTGGTTTCTCAGTCTATCTAGGACAGAATTTAGATCGAGATTATATTTTAAATATGGCTGACTTAGGCTATGATGTAGTTTTTACTTCACTACAGATACCTGAGGAAGACAAGAAAAATCAAATGGCTTATTTGGGAGACTTATGCCAACTATTATCAGCCTATCAAATCACTTATATTATCGATGTAACCCCTTCATTACTTAATCAAACTATTTACAGTTATTTGAACCAATTACCTCATGGGGATTTTTATATTCGTATAGATAATCAATTAAATATTGACCTTATCAAAGACATTATCAGTCAAGGCTTCAAATGCTGCCTTAATGCTAGTACGTTAACTGATAGCATGTTAGCGCACATATATCGTACTGAATTTAATAATCAACTTTTATACTGTCATAATTACTATCCTAGACCTGATACTGGTTTATCTATCTCATTTATTGAAGAAAAAAATCAACTCATTAGAAAATACGATGCGCATGCAAAAATTTGTGCTTTTATACCTGGCACGCAGAAAAGAGGTCCCTTATTCAAAGGTCTTCCTACAGTTGAAAAACATCGTTTTGAACACCCTCTTATTGCTGCACAAGACCTTCAATTAACGGGTATATCTAACATTATAATTAGTGATACGCTATTATCACACATTTATGCGGAACAATTATCTAATATGTGGCTATATCGACACTTTATTTTACACTTAGATCAACTAGACTCCTCATTTACATCACAAGTTTTAAAGATACACACATCAAGATTAGATTCACCTGAACATTTAATTCGGTCCCAATATTCTCGTACAGATAATCAACAGACTGTCCCAATGATAGGATCGGCACATAGAGATCAAGGAGATATCACAATTGATAATCACCTGAATGGTCGTTATGAAGGAGAAATTCAAGTTATAAAAGCTCCTATGCCAGGTCATTCCCACATCAATTGTATTGGTCATGTTTGTGATAAAGATGTTCCATTGTTATCACTGATTCAACCAGGAGATACTTTTAAATTTGTATATACGAAGGAGAATAACAAATGAATCATTTAACTACTGAAACGAGAAATATACAAACAATGCATTTAGATGAAATGAATCTAAAAGATGCATTAAAGACTATGAATCAAGAAGATCAATTTGTACCTAAAGCGATAGAACCTGTTATTCCTAATTTAACAAAAGTGATAGAGAGTGCAATTCAACGCTTTAATAATGGAGGGCGAATTATTTATATTGGTGCTGGTACAAGTGGAAGACTTGGCGTACTAGATGCGGCAGAATGTGTCCCAACTTTTAACGTTTCACCAAATGACATTATTGGGATTATCGCTGGTGGACAAAAAGCTATGACGGTAGCTATTGAAGGTGCAGAAGATGATGCTGAACAAGGTGCACAGGATTTAAAGAACATTCATCTTCAATCCAAAGATATTGTAGTGGGTATTTCTGCTAGTGGACGTACACCATATGTAAAAGGTGCACTAGATTATGCAAATAAATTGAATGCAGAAACAGTCGCACTCTCTTGTAACGTTCACAGTGATATAAGTAAAAATTCAAATCACGTATTAGAAATCAATGTGGGGCCTGAAGTATTAACAGGCTCTACGAGATTAAAATCAGGTACTGCTCAAAAACTAGTTTTAAATATGATTTCTACAATGACAATGATTGGCGTGGGTAAAGTTTATGATAATTTAATGGTTGATTTACGGCCTACAAATCAAAAGTTAATCCATCGTTCTATTCGCATCATTCAAGATGTGTGTGATTTAAATCATCAAGAGGCTATAGAATTATATGAAAAATCAGACCACAATATCAAAATAGCTATCGTAATGCACTTATGTTCCACAACTCAACAAGATGCAAGACTTCGTTTAAAACAAAATAATGGAGTGATTAAGCAAGCTATCAACACTTAAGGAGGAGATTCCATGAGTAAAGAAGAACGCCTTGCCAAAGACATTACCCACGCATTAGGCGGTTCTCAAAACATAAGTAATATCATCCATTGTATGACTCGAGTTCGTATTAAAGTACACAATGATGCAAAAGTTAATTATGATGAATTAAAATCAATCAATGGCGTATTAGGCGTTGTTGAAGATGAAAGAATTCAAGTTGTTGTTGGGCCGGGTATTGTTAATAAAGTTGCTAAACATATGGCTGACCAGTCGGGAGCAACTCTAGCTGAAGAGACGACTAAAAATCAAAGTTATAAATCACAAGCAGAAAAACGTGCGTATGAACATAAACAACAATTCCAAAGTCAACGTAAACAAAGTAAATGGAATAAAGTGTTAAAATCCATTGCTAATATCTTTATACCTTTAATACCAGCATTTATAGGTGCAGGATTAATCGGTGGGATTGCAGCAATACTTAGTAACTTGCTTACAGCCGGTTCCATTTCAGGTCAATGGATTCAACAAATTGTTACTGTCTTAAATGTTATTAAAGATGGCATGTTATTTTACTTAGCTATTTTCACTGGTATTAACTCAGCGAAAGTATTCGGTGCTACACCAGGTTTAGGTGGTGTCATCGGGGGTACTACATTACTAACCGGTATCACGGATGAAAATCCAATTAAAAATATTTTCACTGGAGAACATCTAGCTGCAGGACAAGGCGGTATTATTGGTGTTATCTTTGCAGTTTGGTTATTAAGCATGGTTGAGAAACGTCTACATAAAATAATACCTAACTCTATTGATATCATCGTAACGCCCACAATAACCTTACTACTTATTGGTTTGTTAACTATATTTATAATCATGCCACTAGCTGGCTTTGTTTCCGATGGTCTTGTTTATGTCATTAACTGGATTATTGGAGTAGGAGGTATTTTCAGTGGATTCATTATAGGAGCATTCTTTTTACCTTTAGTCATGCTGGGATTACATCATATCTTCACCCCAATCCATATCGAGTTAATCAATCAAACTGGCTCCACTTACTTGTTACCTATTGCCGCAATGGCTGGTGCTGGACAAGTCGGTGCGGCGATTGCATTGTGGGTGAGATGCGGTAAAAATAAAGAATTACGTAATACGCTCAAAGGTGCTCTTCCTGTAGGGTTCTTAGGTATAGGTGAACCTTTAATTTATGGTGTAACACTGCCGTTAGGTCGCCCTTTCTTCACTGCGTGCATAGGTGGCGGTGTTGGTGGTGCTGTCATTGGTGGTATCGGTCATATTGGTGCGACAGCTGTAGGACCAAGTGGTATTTCATTATTACCATTGATTGCCAATAATATGTATCTCGGTTACATCGTAGGTTTACTAGCTGCTTATGCGGGTGGCTTTATCTTTACTTATTTCTTCGGCACAACTAAAGAAATGAGAAATCCTGAATAAATGGGTGATTTAATTGCCAAACATTTTGTATAAGATTGACAACCAGTATCCCTATTTCACTAAAAACGAGAAAAAAATTGCGCAATTTATTCTCAACTATCCTCATAAAGTTGTTAATATGACTTCTCAAGAAATTGCAAATCAATTAGAAACTAGTTCTACTTCTATCATACGTCTAAGTAAAAAGGTGACACCAGGTGGTTTTAATGAACTTAAAACACGTTTGTCTAAATTTTTACCTAAAGAAGTCACACAATATAATGTTGAGTTAGTTGATAACGAAAGTACAATTTCACTTAAAAACAAATTGCATTCTCGCTCTAAGGCAGCGTTAAGTAATGCTAATGAAACCATTAACGCTGCTATCATCGATGAAATTTGTGATCTAATTAAAAAATCTGAAACTATATTTATTTATGGCTATGGTGCCTCTTTTGTTGTAGCAACAGATTTATATCAAAAATTATCTCGCATCGGTCTAAATATTCAACTAGTGCATGAAACTCATATTTTCACAACTATGTTAGCAACACGTAACTCTAACGATTGTGTTATATTTATATCTAACAATGGTACTCAAAGTGAAATGCAATCTATTGCTAAAGTCATTGCAGATTATCACATTCCCATTGCGACTATTTCAAGCACTTCTGATAATCCAGTTGCAAAGCAATCTAATATTGTTTTAACCTATGGACAAACCGATGAAAATGAGATGCGCATGGGAGCCACAACTTCATTATTTGCACAAATGTTTACTATTGATATATTGTACTATCGATATATTGCGCTAAATTATCAATCATCTTTAGATTTTATTACTCAATCAAAAATCGCATTAGATAATTACCGTAAACATCTCTCGAATATAGATTTCAAACATTAAAATAATAAAAAGCGATTCTTTATACTTATCCTAGAAAAGATAATGTATGAAAGAATCGCTTTAATTTATACTAACTCTTAAAAATTACTGATTTTAACAATCAATTGTCATTTCATCTTTTATTATATTTGTCGTTCCTTTTTGTGATATCTAATAAAATAATAAAGTGTCACAGCAGTTAAAAACACGATACCAATGACAACCGATACCGCAGTCTCTTTGTTAAGTAACATACCAACTAATACTAGGAGTAAAAACATGATAGTTAAATAATTGGCAATTGCTCCTCCCGGCATTTTAAAAGGATGATTGTGAACCTTTTCAGGATGTAACCTTCTAAATCTTAGATGACTAAATAAAATCATAAACCAAGGTATCATTCCCGGTAGAATAGAGGCGCTATATACATATACAAAGATACTATCAGCTCCATCAATAATTAATGGAAGTATGACATTTAATAAAGCACCAATTAATATTCCCATAGATACTGCAAATACAGTATAGAAAGGTACGCCATTTTTCATTACTTTAGTAAATACTTTAGGCATTTGTCCTTTTTTTGCCAAAGTATAAATCATTCGACTTGCACTAAAAATACCTGAATTACAACCAGACAATGCTGCCGTTAAGACTACAAAGTTAATTAAACCAGCAGCAAACGTAATTCCCACTTTAGCAAAGGTTGCAACAAAAGGACTACCAATATTACCTAATTGGTTCCAAGGATATACTGATACAATGACAAAAATTGCACCAATATAGAAAATTAAAATTCTCCATATTACTCCGTTGACTGCCTTTACAATATTTTTTTGAGGATTTTTGGTTTCACCTGCTGAAATCCCAATCAATTCAACACCTTGGTATGATCCAATCACAATAGATAAAGCAAAGAAAAATCCAATGAATCCATTTGGCATAAATCCACCATGTGACCATAAGTTAGAAATCCCTATCGGATTCCCTCCATTACCTATACCAAATAAAATTAATCCTAATCCTGCAATAATCATTAATACAATAGTTACAACTTTAATTAAGGCAAACCAAAATTCAAACTCTCCAAACGCTTTTACTGAAACTAGGTTAGCCGCCATCAAAAAGAGAACTGCTATCACTCCTGGTATCCAATTAGGAAGGCTTGGGAACCAGTAGTTCATATATTCTCCTACTGCAATCACTTCACTCATGCCGACGACAACCCATTGAAATACATTGCTCCAAGCAGTCATGTAGCCAGCTGCTGGATGAATATAGTCACTAGCAAACGTCGCAAAAGAACCAGTGGTTGGATTAATATATATCATTTCACCCATGGCTCTCATGATTAAAAATAAAAAAATACCAGCAATTAAATATGCGAGAATAACAGATGGACCTGTCCACTTAATTGTACTTGTTGCTCCCATAAAAAGACCAACACCAATTGTTCCACCAAGAGCAATCATCTGCATTTGACGTGCATTCAATCCCCTTTGCAACTCATTATTTTCCATAACTTGACCCCATCTCTAAATCTAGATTGAATTTTTGATAATCTTATTTCCGTAATTATACTACAAATTGACAAAATTGAAACAATATTTTTACAATTCTGTAAAAGCGCTTACCTTTCCTGCTAAGATGTTTTCTTGCTTTTTGCTAACACTCATATTAAAATCTTTTTGATAATAGAGATTATAGAGCAAACGAAATAGTTCAGAACACACTCTTATAGTTGATTTAAAATATTAACTGCTTACCACCTAGCTATATAACATAAAATGATTGTTAAAACTATATACAATGTCATTTCAAATTTAACTTAAATCACTTTACCATTTTACCTATGTCTTTGCTCTTAATAATTATTTAAATATGATATACTTTTTTTAAATAGTAAAGGAGTGCTCATATGAATAAAGCGCTTGTTATACGTGCAATCAAATTTTCTTTAATATTTATGACTGCATTTTTAATTCTTAATTTATTGACTATGAAAGAGGCTTCAATATCGTCTATTATTGTACGAACTGTCATTGCAGCTATTGTTTTCTTTGTCATTTATATCATTGTATTTACAATTTTAAGTTCGTCAGAACGTAAAATTATTTATGGTACAACTTTACCTATTGCGCTTTTTATATGCCTTATATTCGGATCAATTTTCTTCACTCCGCGTATAGGTATCATTGTCGGACTAATTTTGGGTGTGATTGCTGGTGTCATATGGGAGTTCTTAAATAGAAAAAATGGAGGTCACACATCTTGACTATTATTATCGGACTCATTGTAATTATTTTGTTAATCATTAGTTTACTTCCAAATTATAAAGCAATGGTATTAGCTAAGCAGCAAGGCCAAAAACCTACACGATATACTATTATGGTAGGCATTGACTTATTATTAATTATACTTATATTAGTAACATTAGTATTAAAATTGATTATGTAGGTTCAACAAATTTACTGTTGAATAGACGATAAAAAAGTCTGGGACATTATGATTTATGTACCAGACTTTTTTAGTAAAGACACTCGATGATGGACTTAAACATATGCCACAATCTATCATGGTTTTCAAATCTCATTATTGGTGAACAACTAAGATATTCATACGAATTTTGAGCCTTTCATTTAATAATTTTATTCAAACTAGTATAAATCACTAATGTAGATTTTAGATTTCTTTTCTATAATATAAATAACAAGTTGATTTTAGTTAAGTTAGCTTAAACATTGTTCTATATCAACTCATACTGTAAGTAGTATTATAATTTGCCTTGAAGTAACAAAAAATAGCAAACCGTAGCGAGAATAAGGTATACAAGAGAGCCAATAATAAACGATCGAAATTGAACATGTAAAGGTGTGCGTTTATTAAATATCGGTCCCAATATGAGATTACCCACTCCTATAATAACTGGACCTGCTATGAAAAATAGGATAATATAGCCCATTTTTAAATACCTCCAATTTATTCTTTAAATAAAAAATTCTCTATATCTTCAAATTCCATATCTTGTCCAACATATTGAACTGTCGAAAAATCTTGATCCTTCGTTATTATATTCGTATTAACGACAACATCTAATCCTGCTAGCATCGCTGCAGTAGCACCATTGACAGAATCTTCAATTGCTAAGCAGGTTGTAGGATTATAATTAAGCTCTTGTACAGCTTTTAAATAAATTTCGGGATTAGGTTGAACACTCTCAACATTTTCACGACCAACAACAACATCAATGTATGTATCTAGTCCTAATTGTTTAAATATAGGATATATATTCTTTTTATAACTACTTGTGGCAATCGCCATTGGGATATGACGTTTTTTTAAATATTGCATCAATTGAATGATTGTGGGATTTACCGGCAATTGAATAATTGTTTGATAATATTGATCATAAATTTTTTCTTTATTTTTGAAACCAATAGCATCTTCTAAATATGTATGTAATCCAGTAGTTTCACCGCCAATAAATTGTTTATAAAATTCTAAAGAAATCGGCGCTTTTTGATGGATTTTTAAATGTGTATTTATTAAATCGAACAAATGTTTTTCGGTATCAATGACAGTACCATCAAAATCAAACACTACTGCTTTATACATGTTGTCATCTCCTTTCAATATTTATTATTTTTCATACTAACATAATTTGATATAAACTTGCCTCTAAATAACTAAGCATCAAATAATATAAAATCTAGTTCACAACTATGCTATGAATAAAACTTTTCCTTCAATGATTACTCATTCGAGATAAGATAACTATAATTCTTTCAACTTCAATCAAAAGTCTTAGTGATTCTAAAAAAAAAGAGTGGTACAATTTATTTAAACGAACAGCGTATAAAATATAAGCATTCATATCATTTCCACACATATATTGTTAACGATTGGAGGTCCCCATATGTTGATTGATAAATTTGAAACCTACATTATTAATGTTGCAGGTTTGAAATCTCGCTCAACGCGAAAAAAATTAATACATTTATGTAAAGAAATTACTTTTTGTGAATCCTTTCAGTATTCTATCATTAAGCAAAACGATGTGTTCGCATTGGAAGTTAGCCTCCCCAAGCAACAACTACCTTATCTGATAAGTTTCTTAAGTTTCCACAATTATGCTATTTATCAAATACTTTTACCCAGCCGTGTAAATGAACTTCTTGATTCAGAACAACTTTACCAATCTATTAAGCGCTTTGATTTAGCAATCGATGGTTTACAAGATGCCTTCATTAAAGATAAAGTCATTGATATCATGAATATGTTTGTGAATCATCACAATGTGAATTATACATTAAATAATAATTGCGCAAGCGTCACATGTCCTCCTGATATTTTCACAAAGTTGCTTCAAACTATTGCAACGCGTAACATTGATATCCTATCAGCAAGTTATAGAGCAAAGATGCTACATAAAGCACGCATTTCATAAATAGAAAGATAGAATATATGAGCAAGAATAACTTATTTACAAATATAAATACAAAAACTCCCAAAATAATCTCTATTTGAATTATTTTGGGAGTTACTTTATTTCTAAGATAGATCATCATTTACAATATTTTCAAATGCTTCTCTTACCTGAGGTACAGACATTCCAACGACGATTTGAACACTTTTGCCACTTTTTACTAAACCATGAGACATTTGATTATGTGTAAAATAGGCACTTTCTTGAACTTTACTTTCGTCTTTAACAGTTAAACGTAGGCGCGTCGTACAATTTGTAACGTCTTTAATATTTTCTTTTCCTCCAAGACCTTCTAGGTAGTACATCGCCTTTTCTTCATATTCACTATTAGGTGAATGATTGCGAGTTGAATCTCCTTTTTTATCATTATAATCTTGTTTAGAAAATAATTTGACTTCTTCTTCACCTTTCTTACGTCCTGGTAACGGAATATCAAATTTTAAAATTAAATATTTAAATAAGAAGTAGTAAATCGCAACAAAGATTAGACCAATTACTACTTGAAAGACATATGTCATCCAATGTGCTTTTCCTAAAGGTATCCAGTTAGTTGCTATAAAATCTAGTACACCACCACCCATATTACCTACGACACCAAATCCATACATCAGTGTATCCATAGTTGCTGCTAGTAGTGCATGTAATACGAATAAAAATGGCGCAATAAATAAGAAAGTAAATTCAAGTGGTTCTGTAATACCAGCTACTACTGCCGTAAGTGTTGCCGGTATTAATAATGCAGCAACTTTTTTACGATTTTCTTTTGGTGTAGTTGCATACATTGCCAATGCTATACCTAGGCAACCAAAAACTTTGCCATTTCCTTGCAACATAAAACCATATGGAAATTGTTCTTTAAGTGGTTTGTTACTTTCGGCAAACTGATTTAAGTGTTGCAACCATTCTGCTTTCAAACCATGATTAACAACTACTGGACCTACTTCGATTGGTGCATAGATAAAATGATGCAATCCTGTAGGTATTAGTACACGTTCTAAGAAATGATATAACCAAACACCTATATATCCTGATGCAACAATAAAATATTGAATTGAAGCAATACCGTGTTGAATCGTTGGCCAAACAACACATGTGATTGCTGCCACTGGTAGCATGACAAAGAAAGAGATTGTTACAACGAATGTTAATCCTTGAAATACACCTAACATTTCAGGTAAACGCTTACTGTAATATCTATTATGTATCCACGTTATTATTCCTGATATAATGATTGCACCTAAAATATTGGTATCTAACGTTTCAATACCTGCAATCGATTTTAATCCTGTTGTGTTTTCTACACCTTTTTTTAAATTAGCGCCAAAAGTATGTGGCCATTGAGTTAAAATTGCATTGATAAAAGTGTTAAACATTAAATATCCCATTAGAGCTGCTAAAGCTGCATGTCCTGGAGCTTTTTTAGCAAGAGATAACGGTAAACCAACTACAAAGACAATTTCCATATGTGTAAATATTACCCAACCACCTGATTCAATAACAGACCAAAATTTAAACCAAAATGTATGCTGTTCAGCTAAGCCTCCCATGATGGTTGGATTTTTAAATAATGTAGCGAATCCCAAAACAATACCGAAGAAAGCAAACATCAAAACAGGTACTATCATTGCACTACCAAATCGTTTAATTGCATTCATTTTTGAATACCTCCCTCTTCCCTTAACTATGATAACTAATATATGTTTACCTTTATTGCTCTTTATTTAATAAGTTATTACCAATATATAGTAAACGCTTACATAATGACAATGACGTTGACGCACTTTGAAACATTTTTGTATAATTAGATTATATTTTCATATAAAGAAAATATTTTCAATGATGAGGTGTTAAGATGATTTTAGATGAACGAGTAAACTCTAATTTCGATCAATTAAATGATAATGATATACAAATTGCACATTATGTTAATACACATATAGATGTTTGTAAAAATATGAAAATACAAGATTTAGCCTCACAGACACATGCTTCAAATGCTACGATTCATCGCTTCACTCGTAAACTAGGTTTTGATGGTTATAGTGATTTTAAATCCTTTTTAAAATTTGAAGATAGTAAGAATCATCAACTTCCTTCTGATTCTATGGAGCAATTTAAACAAGAAATTGAAAATACATTCAACTATTTAGAACGTATTGATTATCGTTTATTAACTCACAAAATGCATCATGCTACAACAATATACTTATATGGTACTGGACGTGCACAGATGAATGTCGCTGAAGAAGCACAACGTATACTGTTGACTATGCATAAAAATATTATATTGTTACATGATGTTCATGAACTAAAGATGGTGTTAAACAAGACAATTCCTGAAGATTTGTTTTTCATTATTTCACTTTCTGGCGAAACACATCAACTTAAAGAAGTCACACAATTGCTTCAACTGAGACAAAAATATTTTATTTCCGTAACAACAATGAAGGACAATACATTGGCACAACAAGCTGATTACAATGTCTATGTTTCAAGCAATACCTTCTATTTAAACGATGGTACCGATTATTCCAGTTTTATTAGTTATCACATTTTCTTTGAAACACTACTAAGAAAATATAACGAATATAAAGAGAATCATGAATTAGCATAGGAAAGTGAGTCATCATTATCATTGAATGCAATTCTCACTTTACATATAAATATTATTTGGCATTTCCATTTTCAACTTAGACAATGACTATTAAAACGTTAAAAAGCCTGGAACAACAACTTTTGTTGTCCCAGGCTTTTTAGTTTAGTTATGACGCTGTTCCTCAATTTCATCTATCACATTTTGCATTTGATCAATCATCAATTCAAATCCATGTGCTGTTGAATCATGATATTCTTTTTTCTTTTGCTTATATTCTAATGTTGTTAAACGTCTTTCCTTTTCAATAAAAGAGCGATAGTAAAAGAACATTTGAGTCCCGCCATTCTCTCTTTCAAAGAACTCTACTTCAATGACATCCTCTTCCTCACTTAGTCCTGGCATTCCAATCGTCATCTTGATATATTCATCTAAAACTAACTCTTCATATGTACCTTCTATGATGTTTTGTTTACCATTTCTACTATCAATGATGCGATACTTTCCTCCCTCTTGAATATCTGCATCAAACGATTTATTCGTGCGTTGTGTGGTCATAAACCATTTTTTTAAGATATCTGTTTTTGTCCATGCCTCATAAACGACCTCTGGTGTATATTTAAGTAATCTCTCAATGTCGATTTCAACATATTCATTTTCCACATTATATTTTGCCATTTCATTTCACCTACTTTCACTCTTAATACTATTTTAACGTATTTGAGCTAGGTCACAAACTTTGAGCTCTATAAAATTAAATTATATTAAATAAAACTTATAATTTTAGTGATTTTTAACTTTTTAAATTCAAGATTGAGTGTATAGTCTTGTCCTTATCAACATTTTACTACTATTCTAAATTGCTTGATACTCAACTTAAAAATAAGATACAGATGGTGAGTATCAAAGAATCATTATAAAACTGTCAACAATCATAAGATTGTTGACAGCCAATATATACTATGGGTCGTATTTTATTTCTTTGACGATTGATTTAAACGAGGTACTCTTAAAATAATTGCTACTAATCCACAAACACCTAATAATATTGGATAAATACTATATTGTAACATTAGGAATGGGGAAATTCCGGCTACACCTGCTGCTGAAATCACTTGCGGGCTGTATGGTAATAATCCTTGAAAACACCCACCAAAGATATCTAATATACTTGCTGATTTCCTTGGATCGACATCATATTCATCAGCAATATTTTTAGCTAATGGTCCAGCCATAATAATAGAAATTGTATTATTTGCTGTTGAAATGTCAGCTGCACTCACTAAACTCGCTATACCTAGTTCTGCACCACGCTTTGATTTTACTTTTGACCTTACAAAATTAAGCAACCAATCAATACCACCATTATGTTGAATAATTCCTACTAGACCGCCTATAAGCAATGCAATCATAGCAATATCTTCCATTCCGATAATCCCTTTAGAAATAGCATTTAAAAGGCCATTCCAACCAAAAGAACCATCAATCAGTCCAATTATACCGGCTAATACAGTACCTCCTATTAATACAATAATTACATTAATACCAACTAACGCAAGAATCAAAACTAACAAGTATGGTATAACTTTAATTAAATTATAATCATAGTTTTTAGTATGATCTATGGAAATACCATTTGTTAAAAAGAATAAAATAATGATTGTAATAATCGCACCTGGTAATACAATTTTAAAATTGACTTTAAATTTATCACTCATTTTTGTTTTTTGTGTTCTTACTGCTGCAATAGTGGTATCAGAAATCATAGATAGATTATCACCAAACATCGCTCCCCCAACAACTGTTGCCATGGCTAATGCAGCTGGTACATCTGTTGCTTGTGCAAATCCAAAACCTACTGGTGCAATAGCTGCAACTGTGCCGACAGAAGTTCCCATTGAAATTGATACAAACATACAAATAATAAATAGTCCAACAATTATTAAATTTTGAGGAATAAGTGATAAGCCTAAATTAACTGTAGATGACACGCCACCCATTTTTTCAGCAGTCGTCGAAAAAGCTCCAGCAAGGATAAAAATAAGCATCATCAAAATGATATTAGAGTGACCTGCACCTTTTGTAAATACCTCTACTTTTTTCGCAAAAGTTTCCTTGCGATTCATCAGTAAGGCAACAATAACAGTAATTGTAATAGCAACATTTAATGGCATAGTGGTAAAATCACCAGAAATAATACCAACACCTAGAAATAGTAAGACAAATAACAATAAAGGAATTAATGCCCAAGCATTGCCATTCTTCATCTCTTTCATAATCTAACCTACTTTCCCGTATAATGGATTGATAGATTTTATACTAAAAAATTCCTATCTATTTAATCAATAACTCAAAAATAAAAAACCAGGACACGTAATCATGCCCCAGTCTCAGTTAACATCGTGTTTAACCTTATCTTCTAACCTTCTCGGTTACTGGAATTGGCACATGATACAATGTTGCCGAAGCTTCTTTGGGCCAGTCCCTCCACTTCTCTTGATAAGTTATTGAATTGTGTTTAACGTTACAAGATATTTGCAATAACGTCAACACTTATTATTTTAAATATTTTAATAATAGTTTACATATTTTCAATATATAGTAAAGTATTTTTCAAAAATAGCCACACTGATTGATGCAAGGATGAATATCGCCAATGCAATTCCAAAAATAACCATTAACTTTAAATATAATGATATGAGCATTGAAATGATTACTACAACAATCACAGTAAAAAATATATTCTTAAGACGTTGTGCCTTATGTCTTGAAATTACTTTACGTTTTATCCGTTCAGATGATAACCTCTCCTCTAATTGAAGTGATGTAATATGTAATTTCGTTTCTAATAAAACTGCAGTACCCACTGTTAATACCAGAATAAGTATTACTATCCATAAAGGCTGTTGCTTTATAAAGCTAACCCAGTAAATGCCAGAATATAGTATGCCCGAAAGCATACCAAGGATACGATCGAGTTTAGGGCTCATCCATATGATATGATTTCTAATATTATTATTAACAAAGTATACATTTTTCAATCCACTCGTTATAAAAGCAATAATCACTATGACATGTAACAATGTGGGATAATCATTAATAACGTATAAGACAATCAGTCCTATAACTAAAATGAGCAACGGCATGAATTTATATAGATATGCTTTCATCAATGACACCCTTAAAATGATATTTGTAAATATCTTTTTATCTTTATGAAGTAGGACGATTAACTGTAAATGTTTGACCTAACAAAGAGTAATCATTTCCAGCTAACCTAGCTACCGGATTTAATTGATTTGCATCAATTTTACTATCTTCAAAATAAACTTCTTCATCAATATGGTACATGACAATTTCACCAATTATCAAATCACTCCCGTTATCTTTGTTGCCCAATTGTACTATTTGATGAAGCTTACACTCAAACCTTACTTTTGCTTCTTTGATTGCTGGAACGTTAATTAAATCAGAATCAATCATGCTTAGAGAAGTTCTCTTAAGTTCATTAACACCATATTCTAACGGAGCAGCAGTTTCATTCACATCATTAACAATAGCCTCATCAGTAATATGCACTGCAAACTCACCTGATTGTTCTATATTTATTGAGGTGTCTTTTCTATTTCCATTTGTACGTTGAACAGCAATTGCAATCATAGGTGGTGTATGATTAACTACATTAAAAAAACTAAAAGGGGCTGCGTTGACATCCCCTTTTAAATTTTGAGTAGTTACAAATGCTATCGGCCTAGGTATAATACTTCCACTAAGTAATTTGTAATTTTGCATATCTGAAAGTGTTTCAGCTTTTATTTTTTTCACTATCAATCAATCCAATCAATTTTTATTTAAAATATAAAATTTACTATTTAACTATTGTTGTCCCTTTGTAGACAAGATTAAAAAGAGTTAAAGAAAATCGTATATTCAATTGAATCACTGTTTGCCTTTAAGATAAGAAAACCTAGGACATTGATATTTGTCCTAGGCGCTTATTATCATAAACAAATCTTATATTAAACTGTAGAGTTTTGTAAGATGTTTAGCACCTTCGTCGTGCTTTCACTTTGAAAAATATATACTAATTAATATGCTATAGTTAGTTAATCTATTTGAGTTCCACCAGTCACACCATATACTTGACCGGTAATATAACTTGCATCATCAGACGCTAATAACACATATGTCCCAGCACATTCAACAGGCTGACCAGCACGTCCTAACGGTGTGTTTTGCCCAAAAGTAGGTATAGCACTTTGTGGTTGTCCACCGACAATTTGAAGTGGTGACCAAAACGGTCCAGGCGCAACACAGTTAACACGAATACCTTTAGGTCCCAGTTCGTCTGAAAAACTCTTTGTTAAAGATATAATTGCAGCTTTCGTTGCAGCATAATCATGAAGAATTGGACTAGGATTATAACCTTGAACTGAAGATGTTGTTGTAATTGACCCTCCTGGTTGTAAATACTCAAGCGCTTTCTGGACTGTCCAAAATACCGGATAGACATTCGTTTCAAATGTTTCAGTAAAATCTTGAGTTTTAAACTCCGATAATTCATCTTGATAAAGTTGATGACCAGCAACCAACGTTACATTGTCTAAACCACCTAATTGCTGATAAGCCTCTTCAACCATGTCATAGTTGAATTGTTCATCTCTAATATCACCAGGAATTAAGATAGCTTTTTGCCCAACATTTTCAATGATCTGTTTTACATCATCGGCATCTTGTTGTTCACTTGGTAAATAATTAATCGCTACATCTGCACCTTCTTTAGCATAAGCAATTGCTGCCGCACGTCCAATTGCTGAATCGCCACCAGTCACTAGTATTTTAAAGCCATCTAATCGATGGTGGCCATGATAAGAATCTTCCCCACAATCTGGTTGTGGTGACATTTTAGCTTGTATACCTGGAACTTCTTGTTCCTGTTTTTCATAATTATCAGTTTTAAATTTATTGCGCGGATCTTGAGCTGACATTTCAAATCATCCCCTAATTCATTTAATGCTTTCTGTATACCCAGTTATCATGTACGTTTAATCATAGAAAATATGAAATCACAAATTATGTCAATAAACGTTGAACGAGCTGTACGAAATATTGAGGAACTTTTTCCAAAATACGCTCATCCGGATGATAATTAGGATGATGTAAATCAAATTTACTGTCGGAGCCAATAAATGCGAAAACACCGGGGTATTCTTCTGTATAACCTGAGAAATCCTCTCCAATAGTAACCGGTTCATCGAGCATTGATACATGATAGCCAACATTTTTAGCGACCTCGATTGCTTCTTGTGTTAGATGTGCATCATTTACTACTGCACCAGGTAGTCTTGAATAAGTTAAATCAATATCCACATTAAAAACACGACTTAAACCATCAGCAATATTTTTCATCCTATTTTCAATATAATGACGTTTATCCTCATCGAATGACCGAACAGTGCCCTGTATATAAGCTTTGTCAGCTATAACATTCCATGTGTTACCACAAGAAATTTCACCGATTGTTACAACTGCACTATCAAAAGCTGATAAATTTCGACTCACAATAGTTTGTAAACTATTGATAAGTTGTCCTACGACGATGACTGGATCGTTTCCTTGCTCAGGTTTTGCAGCATGCGCACCTTTACCTTTAACATTAAACTCAAAACGATCTACAGCAGAGGTAATTGCACCCGATTTAATAGCAAATTCACCAACTTTTAAAGTGGGATAATTATGAAAACCAAGTACTGCTTTAGCTCCTTTAAGTACTCCAGTATTTATAATTTCAAATGCACCATGTCCTAATTCTTCAGCAGGTTGAAATATTAATCGAACGCGTCCATTTAATTCATCTTCAATCTCTTTTAGTTGAGTACCAGTAGCTAATATACTTGCCATATGAATATCATGACCACATGCATGCATTGCACCATGATGCTTTGATGTAAATTCATGCTTCACTTGTTCTTCTATAGGCAAAGCATCAATATCTGTTCTTACCGCTATCATTTCCTCTCCTTGCCCAATTTCTGCTACTAAACCTGTTTTTAAAGGGACATCCAGTATACGTATACCATAACTTTTGAGTATTTTCCGTAACGTTTCTGTAGTTTCATATTCTTCATCTGAAAGTTCAGGATATTGATGAAACGTTCTTCTCCAATTTACATAAGTAGAATAATTTGTCATATATCGCTCAGCCCTTTCTCACACTTCTAATTTATTCATATGCTTAACTTGTGATTTAGCATTCTTTTAATTAACTTAATTGTCAATTTTAGTAAAGTTATCTTAACATTTTATCGGAAAATTCTAAATATTCAACGTTTTTAAGAGCTAGTTTATTAAAATTATTTAAAAAAGCGAAAACATGTTGAAACAGTTACATGTCTCATTAGTTACTGCTTAGATTACTGGAATATATGATAAACATGCATTAAAAATTCTCTTTCATAGTGAAATGAACAATCTTCACAATAAATGGTTATTCCTATTACGATAACAAGTATGACATTTTAATTTGTGACTAACACATCATTTCTTATTCAGTCATAAACTGTCAAAAAACGTCAAAATGCCCGAGACATCAACGAATATCACAGGCATTTTGAAACTAAGTATATCTAAATTTATTAAATTTTTACATGACGACTTCTAACTTTAAATTAAACAATGATGTACTAAATTAGCAACTAATTTAGCAGTTCTTTGATCTGAATCATACGTTGGATTCATTTCAGCTATACTTATAGATTTTACTTTTTCACTTGGAATGACACGTTTAGCAAGTTCGAAAACTGTATGTGGATATATACCTAGGACAGCTGGTGCACTTACTCCTGGTGCAAATGCACTATCTACTACATCCATGCAAATTGTGAACATAACCGTATCATGATTATGGATAAAACGTTCTATCATATCTTTAATAGGGGGAGACACCTGATGTAGTAATTCATCTGCATATACAAATTGAATATCTTTTTCTTTAGCATAATTAAATAAAGCTTGTGTATTACCACCTTGAGATATACCTAACACTAAATAATCTGCATTATCATCTTCTTCTAGAATTTGTCTAAAACTAGTACCAGAGGTTGAATAATCCTCATCACGTGTGTCAAAGTGCGCATCTATATTAATCACACCTATTGACGACTCAGGAAAAACTTTACGAGTAGCTAAATATTGTGCATATGCTATATCATGACCACCACCAAGTAAAAATGTTTGTTTATGTCGTTTCATAGACTTAGCAGCAAGGTCTGCGAATTCGCGCTGTGTATCTATTAGCAACTCATGATTGTGTTCTACATTACCATAGTCTATAATCTCTTCACATTGATTCAAATCTGGCAATCCAGCAAAAGCTCGCTTAATGGCATTGGGGCCTTCTTTTGCACCTACACGTCCTTTGTTTAATTCTACTCCTTTATCAATTGCATATCCTAATAAGCCCACGCCTTTGTGTTTCTCCGAAAAATCTAATTGACTTAAATCACCGAATTTAACAGTTTGGAAATGCCTAAATTGTGTAGGATCAGTTTCACTATCTAAACGACCTGTCCATAGATTAGATTGCGCAAGTTGATACATGATATATCCCCCTTGAATTTTTATCAGTTAAGTTAATTAAAGTATAACTATTGAATTTTTCTTTATCAATGCTTGCTCTTTTAACATACCCATATAATGATAAAATTATTTACGATTAGCTAACAAAATGATTCAAGACTATTACATTTTGATTATAATTAAAATAGACAATTTAAACATATGCTTGTAAGATGTATAATTGTAAATAAATCAATTTAAGCTTGTTACCTAATGGAGGTTACATACAATGAAAAACTCTAGATTTTCTGGGTTCCAATGGGCTATGATGGTCTTTGTATTTTTCGTTATTACAATGGCATTGTCCGTGATACTCAGAGATTTTCAAGCGACTATCGGAGTGAAACGTTTTGTCTTTAGCATTAAAGATTTAGCTCCTTTCATAGCTGCAATTGTGTGCATATTAATATTTAAACACAGAAAAGAACAATTAGCAGGATTGAAATTTTCTATCAGTTTAAAGGTGATTGAGCGTCTACTTTTAGCACTCATTCTACCACTTATCATTTTAATGATCGGCTTGTTTAGCTTTAATACTTATGCTGATAGTTTCATCCTATTACAAACTTCAGATTTATCAGTATCATTACTAACTATACTAATTGGTCATATTTTAATGGCTTTTGTAGTGGAGTTTGGTTTCCGTTCTTACTTACAAAATATTCTTGAAACAAGAATGAATACATTTTTTGCGAGTATTGTTGTTGGTCTTATTTATTCAGTATTTACAGCTAATACGACATATGGTGTAGAATACGCCGGATACCATTTCTTATATACATTCATGTTTTCAATGATTATTGGTGAATTAATTAGAGCTACTAATGGTCGTACAATTTATATTGCAACTGCCTTTCACGCATCCATGACTTTTGCTCTCGTCTTTTTATTTAGTGAAGAAACAGGCGACCTTTTCTCAATGAAAGTCATTGCACTTTCTACAACAATTGTGGGTGTTTCATTTATTATTCTTAGTCTCATCATTCGTGCTATTGTTTATAAAACGACGAAACAAAGTTTAGACGAAGTTGATCCTAATAATTATTTATCTCATATTCAAGATGAAGAACCAAGTCAAGAAGACACCTCTTCAACTTCAGATCATGATGTATCATCTAAAGATGAAACAAAGCAACAAGAAATTGATAATGACAAATATCAATCAAAGAAACCTAATAAGAGTGACGATGCGATTGCTACTTCTGATTATAAAGAAGACGCCTCTTCAGTTAATAAAGAAACGGATACAAATCACAATGATAAGCTTAGAGATCATTCAACTTATACCGAAGATAGACACTCATCAGTTGTCAACGATGTTAAAGATGAAATTCACGAAGTTGAAGATCATAAAGCCGACACAGATAAATCACAGTAATAATTGATACTTTAAAATAAATCTTGTATTAATGATTCGCACTCTAAAAGTTTGATTTTAGTATTAAAATGCATAAATAAGCCAGTCTAATGATTACGTTCGACACCTTAATCATTGGACTGGCTTTTTCATATCTATCAATTTAAGTAACAATCAATATACATTCGCTATATTGATTAAAGATAATTTATTGTGTTTCATTAGAACTATTAAGATGATAACTGCTTTTGCATTTAGAATCTTAATCTACTTACTAGGGTTTGCATTAGCAGGATATTAAATTCATCCATATTACTTTATTAATCGTAATATTTAAACACCATAACATTTTTACGCTTAAATATTCTTCTCAGTATCTATCAATTTTTCCATTATATATCTTTATTCTATTTTTTGTTTTTGTCTTGTTTTAATACAAAAAATAATGGTGTCATAAAAACTGCAAAAAAGAATGCAGTAATTAAATTTGTATACACATCAAATTCAATTGGAAATACCAAGCTAATTAAAGAATCAACAACAAAAAACGCAACGAAAAAGTAAATGAAATATAAAAAAACTTTCAAAATAAAACCTCCTTTTACCCCAGCTAAAGACCTAACTATTTTTTCAAAAATTATTACTAAAACACCAATAAACTTTTTCTTAAAAAATTAGTTGATGTCTTACATCAATTAGATAAATTGATATTAACGTTTATAACAAATTGAGTTTAAACAAAATAGAAATGTTTACCTCACTCAATAATATAGAAAACATAAATCAGCATACAATCTTACATTTTCGGAGTTCAGCACAAATCAGTTATTGAACTAACTTTATTACAAATTGGAGGACTCAATGACTATGATAAGATTGTATGTCATTCATGTCTTTACAACTCTATTATGTATTGCCTGTGTAAGGTAATCACTTTAACACAAATGCTCTATCTCAGATTAATTTTTTCAGCTTAATATAATGGCTAAGTCTCTTTATTTAATATTTTTACGCCTTCTTGTGTTCCTACTATTACTTGATCGGCAATATTGAGGAAATATCCTGTTTCAAGAACACCAGTTAAATGAATTAAAAATTCGTGTAGCTCATAAGCAGAAATTCGATTTTGCAATGAACAATCTAATATGTAATTACCATTGTCGGTAATAAAAGGTACATCTTCATTAATTCTTCTGTTTACATGAATATCATAAGTACACTCAATTTTTTTGGCAACTTGGTACCAATTAAATTTATCGACTTCAACTGGTAATGCAAATGTTTCTCCTAAATAGTTGACGAGTTTACTTTCATCTACAACAACGACAAATCGGTCAGCCATTTCATCTATGACCTTTTCCCTAAATAAGGCTCCACCACCGCCTTTAATAAGGTTAAGCGCACTGTCTACTTCATCAGCGCCATCTATTGCTAAGTCGATTTTCTCAACATCATTTACATCAACTATATTCATAGCTAATTCTTTAGCTAAAAATGCTGTTTTATTAGAAGTGCAGACGCCGGTAATTGTATAATTCTTTTGCTGAATTAATTCAGCAATTTGGGGAATTAATAATTCAATTGTGCTCCCTGTTCCTATTCCTAGTGTCATACCATTTTCAATTTGACCAAGTACATCTTCTAAGGTCATCAATTTTAGCTCTTTTGCATCTTTCATGGGTCGTTGCTCTCCTCTTCATAAAAGTATCTAATTATATTCTACATGAGATTCAATTTTTTAACATACCTCATTTTTGATTTCATATTAATCATTTCATTTTATTGTTAAACTATTTGTATCAACACTTGATAATAGCTTATAAATTAAAAGGTCGTGATATACATGATTAAAGTGAATGCCATATCTATTGGCAAAATAGAAACATTGTCTTATGGTAACTATAAACCAATGCAATCAGCGTTAAACAAAATTCCTTTTAAAGGTCAAATGTGGCTCAATCGACTTGGGTTCGTGGACGATGAACAAGCCTATCATAAACATGGTGGTATACATAAAGCGATATGTTGTTTTAGTAAATCTAATTATCAATTATTTAAAGATGACTTACATCAATTACCTGAATATGCAATGTTTGGTGAGAATTTGACAGTTGAACATCTAGATGAAGCCGATGTTTATTTTGGTAATCAGTATCAACTAGGCGATACAATCATAGAAGTATCAGATATACGAGAACCTTGTTGGAAAATTCAAGCTAAATATGCAATACCTAATTTAGTTCAAAAAATGTCGCAATCTGGTAAAACTGGATTTTATTTTAGAGTTATAAAAGAAGGATATGTACATCAGAGTGATAATTTAAAACTCATTAAAAAGGCAGAATCAAACTCACGTCTATCTGTGAAAGACTTAAATCATCTATTCTATAATGAGCGTGATAATTTAAGATTAATTTATCATGCTCTTCGAAATCCTTATCTTTCACCTGATCGAAAGGAAAAACTACAGAAAATGAAAACGCGTGCCGAAAATAGAAAATTCATTAATTCTGACGATAAGTAGTTTAAAAAGAGTCTGAAACTTTTAAGCTCAGACTCTCATATGTATTGCAATGAATGATGATCATCATCATAAAAATACTACTTTTCATGAATTTGAAAACTTGTTTTAGATGTAAATAATGTATCTGCCTCTAAAATAGACTGAGCTTTGGCGCCGTACATATTTATATCATTAGGCATATATTGAGTTTCGATGGAAAATCCAGAATGCGCCTTATAAATATTAAAATCATTGTTCCAAACTTGTGGATTATTAAACGTAAACATTACAAAGTGAGGCATATCAGTCTTAATATTAAGTTCAAATTCAGAATTATCAATGGTAAGCTCATTTCCACCAAATTCGAAAGGATGATCAATGCCATTATAATGATTAATTTGTTGTTGCAAAGTTTCATTGTCACTTTCAAAAATATCTTTTAAATAGACTTTTTTTGTACCCAATAATCGATGTAAATCAAGAGATTGCTCCTCTTTAACAATATGTTTATCATTTAACATATACATTTTTAATTCTGAACTATTAATACAGTGGTTATACACAACATTGTTATCACGATTCAAATTAAAATAAACATGATTTGAAGGATTAAATACTGTTTTTTTTGTTGATTTTGCCTCATATTGTACGGACCATCGATGATTGGCATCATAAGTGTGAATAACCTTTACCATCATATCTCCAGGATAATTGTCCTCTTCTTCTTTAATCGTTGTTGTGAATATAATCTTTACTTGTCCAATATCATCAACTATTTCATAATCAAAAATACGTCTATTTAATCCATGACTGCCCCCATGCAAATGATGTTGACCATCATTTGATTCTATTTGAAAAGTATCATCATCTAATTTAAATGATGCATTTTCAATTCTACCTGCATAGCGACCTATCGTAGCACCAAAATTAAAAGGTTCTTCAAAATAAAATTCATCTGCTTCTACTACATTCCCCAAAACGATATTGTTATCATGGTATTTCCAAGAAACAATTCTTGCACCATAGTTTGTAAATACAATTTTCGTATCGTCATTATCAATTTTAATTAAATCTAAACCGTGTCTTTGATGTTCAACTTTAGATATCATTACATAATCTCCCTTTCAACCTTGTAAAATTAACGCCCTTCTAACTATATTTCAATGACTAAAGGCCTCTATCTCACCTGTCCTAATTCCCCTCATCACCTTAGTTAACAGTGTTTATAATTACTTACTTATATCAATTTGATTTGTATTTATAATCGCCAGCCTAGCGATTGATTTAAAAGTTAATAATGATATAAGAACATCTGCTTTTAATTGGACAAATTTTTACATAGAAAAACGTTCAAAGTCTTACATTACTTTCAATTCCCTGATTTTTTAAGACGTTCGCCATAAAAGGGGTAGCTTTTTGGCTAAACAAATCAAACACTTTATACTTTAAAATAGCAATATAAGACTTTTTAAATTCAACTTTTATCAACAGTGTTTCACTTACATATTGTTACACTTTTTCTTGTAATATTCCATAGATTTCGGCAATTAACGTAAATAAATTGTATGTCAGATGATTCGAAAATATAATTATTATTTTTGTAAACACTTACATTCATGTAAACTATACTTAAACATCAAATCGTCGACTCAGAACAATATGATTGATTACAATTACGCTATATATAGGAGGCATACACATGAGTTATAGTATAGGAATTGATTTTGGAACCGCTTCTGGAAGGGTGATATTAGCTGACACATCCAACGGACATATCATATCAAGATATGAGGAAGACTATGCGAACGGAACTTATATGAACTCATTATATGATAAACCGTTACCTGAAAACTACTTCTTACAAAATGCTGACGACTATTTACAAATTCTTGAACAAGGTGTTCAATTTGTATTAGAAGATAGTAAAGTTAATAAAAACGATGTGGTTGGTATTGGAGTCGACTTTACAAGCAGTACAATTATCTTTCTCGATGAACAATTTGAACCGCTTCATCGTCATGAAGATTTAAAGACAAATCCACACGCGTACGTAAAATTATGGAAACATCATGGAGCTCAAGATGAGGCAAACCATATGATTCAGATGAGTAAGAATAAAAATTGGTTAGATTATTATGGCTCAAGCGTAAATAGCGAATGGATGATACCGAAAATCATGGAAGTTAAACATGAAGCACCAGAAATTCTTAGAAGAGCACGGTATATAATGGAAGCTGGAGATTACATTACTAGTATACTAACAAATTCAAATGTACGATCAAATTGTGGTATTGGCTTTAAAGGTTTTTGGGACAATGATGCAGGATTTAATTACGAGTTCTTCCATAGCGTGGATCCTGATTTACCTAAAATCGTCAAAGAAAAATGTGAAGCGCCAATCATATCAATTGGAAAAAGTGCAGGTCGTTTATGTAAAGACTATCAACAGATATGGGGGCTTTCTCAAGATGTCCAGGTTTCACCTTTTATCATAGATGCACATTCTGGCGTCTTAGGTGTTGGGGCAATAGAAGCTGGAGAATTCACTGCAGTCATTGGTACAAGTACTTGTCATCTCATGTTAGATTCAAAGCAAGTACCCATTTCTTCTATAACTGGCTCAGTTAAAAATGCTATTATACCTGGATTATATGCCTATGAAGCTGGTCAACCAGCTGTCGGTGATTTGTTCGAATACTCAAAGAACCAAGCACCTAAACATATTGTGGATAAAGCAAATGAACATCATATGCCTGTGCTTAACTATTTAGAAGAATTAGCAAGTCATATTAAAATAGAAGAACAACATGTTGTTGTTTTAGATTGGTTGAATGGAAATCGTAGTATACTAAGTAATAGCCATCTAACTGGAAGTATCTTTGGTCTTACACTTCAAACACCATATGAAATGATTCATCGAGCATATATTGAAGCTACAGCATTTGGAACAAAATTAATTATGAAACAATTTGAAGATAATCATATCCCTGTTCATACAGTATATGCATCTGGCGGTATCCCACAAAAGAGTAAATTACTCGTTGAAATTTATGCAAATGTCTTAAATAAAAAGGTTGTCGTCTTAGATTCGTCTAATGCTTCAGCATTAGGTGCAGCGATGTTAGGTGCAACTGTTGGTAACGCATATAGTACATTAAAAGAGGCGGCATTATCTATGAAGCAACCTATAGCTTATATACAAGAACCTGAATTCCAAAAAGTTCAAGCATATGAACCACTTTACCATAAATATTGTGAACTACATGATTTATTAGGTCGTCAATATCCTGAATTATCATATTTGATTTAAGTTGTTATCCCTTTCAAGACGTTTAATTTTAATCACCGATACCATGATTAAAGTTGAAATGAATAAACATGTCAGCATTGATGCAATAGGACGTCGATGCATAAGAAGTTCCACAGTGATATGAATCAGCAAATATATAGCGAAATTAATCTTAAGCTAAACTCGTTGTTTTTTATTGACTTAATGACGTTTAATAAATTCTGGTTTTCTATAAACATGTATTTTTCTATCATCATATAGCATGAAGAACAAAATAAGTATCACAAAAATAACTAAACTTGATAATTAAAGCTTAACTTGAGCTTTTGTTATCAGAGGAACGACAACAAAAGAGCTAAAATACATATAAAGGCATACAAGGATTAATAACTACTTGATAATGCTTACGCTGAATACATGAACATTTTCAATTCAATCAAAAACTATCAATACAATTAAAGTACCCGAGACAATCATGATTGTCTCGGGCTATATTATTGTTTAAATTTTATTTATCAACTGGATTAGCATTATCACCATGGAAATTTGTCTCGTTGCAATTGTACTTTGGACTTGGTCCATATTTATTAGACTCTGTTTTACTATCTAAGCAAGTCAATACTAATATTAATATCGACCCAATCCAGTAGATTAAGCAGATAATTCCCATAAATATTAATACCGCTGAATTATCTATATTTAATATATAATTAAAAGCAGATACAATGATAGTGAAAACATAAAAAATAATCGGAAGAGTCATCGTCATTGAGCGATCATGGAATCTTCTTGATAATATCGCAACATTAGGTATTAATGTAACTAAACTATAAATAAAAATATAAATTAAAGAAAAGATTAAAATTCCTACCCCCAACAAGATAAATCCTTCACTTTTAAAAGTTTCACTTGATATTAAAAAGATAAATCCAAAAGCGTAACCAATAATTGCAGGAATCATAAAAATTAAATGCCATAACATAGCAAACCAATACTCACTTCTACGTGAGCGCCCTTTAAAATTAAAATAGTTAGTCCAAAATAATTTAAAAGCTTGTGTAAATCTAACTTTTTCTCTCATTAGATATACTCCTTTTCATTTTGTCATTAAAACAAGTGTTTTAAATCAATACATTATTTGTTACATTAAAAAGAGTTTATTTCTATTAAAACTCATAATGAAAGTATAACAAAAAGTATTTTAAATAAAAATAGTAATATAAAACATAATATTTCAATTTACATTTTTTTAAGTAAATTCTTTTAATAAAAAAGAGAGATGATATATTTGGACTTTATAAATCAGCAGACAACTCAAACTGCAAAAGCTTTATTAGGTGTTAAAATTATATACCAAGATGACTATCAAACATATACTGGATATATTGTAGAAACTGAAGCTTATTTAGGTATACAAGATAAAGCGGCACATGGTTTTGGTGGCAAAATAACACCAAAAGTGACATCTTTATATAAAAAAGGTGGCACAATATATGCACATGTGATGCATACACATTTATTAATCAATTTTGTTACACGAACTGAGGGCATTCCAGAAGGTGTACTTATTCGTGCTATTGAACCAGATGAAGGTATCGGCGCTATGAACGTCAATCGTGGAAAATCTGGATACGAGCTCACTAATGGTCCAGGAAAATGGACTAAAGCTTTCAATATTCCACGGTCAATTGATGGCTCAACCTTAAATGACTGTAAATTATCTATAGATACCAATCATCGCAAATATCCAAAAACTATTGTAGAAAGTGGTCGTATCGGTATTCCTAATAAAGGAGAATGGACAAATAAACCACTACGTTTCACTGTTAAAGGCAATCCATATGTCTCTAGAATGCGCAAATCAGATTTTCAAAATCCCGACGATACATGGAAATAAAAAAGGGAGCAGGATATTATTATTTGTCCTACTTCCTTTTTCTAAATTTATTCAAATTAAAATCTGCAGAAAAGTGCATTTTAAAATACACCATTCATTGTTTATTGAAAGTACCTCTTTCCTCAATTTTTGAGCTAATGTTAGAAAAATGCCTTTATTTCACTGTAATATCTCCATTTTCATTAATTAATTTCACTTTATTATTCCCATTGTTAACTTTACTATTATTTAACACACGATGATCGATGTCTGTTTGCCCTTCTGCATTACGAGTGATGATTTGGGTGTGATGAAGTTCTTTTTTATAATTCAAGTTTATATCCCCTTCTTCATTTTTAATACGTAAAGGAATATCAGGGGGCAATTGTTTCATTTGAATATCCCCATTGTCATTTTGAATATCAGCATGATTAAAATGAATATCTTTCGTATGAATATCTCCATCCTCATTATGAAGCGTCACCTTTTTATATCGTCCGTTTTGAACTTTAATGTCTCCAGATTCAGTATCAAATCTTCCTGTGTCACTATTTACTCCAACAACATTTAAATCCCCATCATTAGTTTTAATATCTATGTTTTTAATATATTTAGGTACTGTAATCGTAATATGATTACTAACATGACCTTGTATTCTAAAATTAATATGCGGCCTTGTTTGACGCTCTGTAATTACCCAATGTTGATTGTTCACCTTGCTAGTGACGTTTAAATTTTTGTCATTCCCTTTGGACTTAACCGAAAAATGTTCACCTTTTTTCACAGTTATATCGCTTACTTTTCCATCAACGTAAATACTTTTCACAGTATTATCATCATAGTTTTTCATTAAATTTGTTGTTTGATCATTATATTGCTTGTCTTTACTCAATTTTTTATTTTGTGCATATACTCCCACGCTACAAATAATAATTAGTGACAAGCCTATTAATAATATTATCGCTGAAATTTTTTTCATGATTGTACACTTCCTTTGACAATAGAAATATTCCATTTTAAATATTTCATAGTTAAGTAAAATAGCCACTTAATGAGGTAGTAAGTCACCACTGCAAGTACAAGTCCAACACCAAACATTAAACCAGTCATAAATATGTCATATAGGATAATGGAATGAAAACCATCCATAATTCCTTTAATGAGCAACATCAATGGTGCAACTAGTGAAGCTAGAGTAAAAATGATGAAGGTTAATACGAGCAGAATGCTTAAAAAAGCTGGTATTGTAACAATAAAAAAGTTAAGCAAACTTAGCCCCATTACTGCTACAATTGCGGATGAAATATTCATTAAAGACACTTTTTGATGTGCATTTTCTACACTAAAAGTAGCTGTAAGTTCCTTACCTATTACTTTTGGATTACCTAACTCTTTACATACGTCTGATTCAGACTTTCCCTCTTGCTGTCCGCTATAAAAGTGCGTATCGTACTCATTCAAAATATCTTCTTTTTCTTCTTTATTCATATGTTTCAAATGCTTTTTAAGTTCTTTTAAATAATCATTTTTATTCATTCATTCTCACTCTCCTCAATGAAATGTTCTACAGCTTCCGTAAACAATTTCCATTCCTCTTCCAATTGATCAACCCTCGCAGCCCCCTGTTGAGTTAATTGATAGTACTTTCTAGACGGTCCTTCAGTTGAAGGTTGATAATACGTACTCAGTTCCCCACTTTTAACCAAACGCCTTAGTAGAGGATAAACTGTACCTTCAGCTATGGTCATGTATCTCGAGATATTTTGTACAAGTGAATAACCATACTGATCTTCTTTTTTAATAATAAGCAGAACGATTAATTCTAAAGCACCTTTCTTAAACTGTGCATTCATATACCTACCTCCTCAATCGTATAAACAGTATTAAACTATACACAGTAGTGATTTAAAATAACTATAGCATCTACTACTATACATTGCAAGGTACTGTGTCTAATTTATTAATACACACATCTTTATACAAATCTCACCATCTTTTATTGATAAATTATAAAAATTAATGTTTTTAATATACTTATATCATTATTTGGCAAACTGGATTTATTTTATTTGTGTATGTATAATGTGTATTATGGGACTTTATAAGGTTTACATTGAGTTACTCTAATATATAACTAGTTATATAGGGTTTCATACAAAGGGGGCTTTTAAATGATAGAATTTGATGCAATTACCACATTATGTTTGGCATGTGTTTTATATTTAATTGGTCAAACAATAATCAACCATGTTTCTATTTTAAGACGAATCTGTATTCCAGCACCTGTCATTGGTGGTCTTTTATTTGCAATATTAGTGGCTATATTAGATTCATTTAATATCGTTAAAATAAAACTTGACTCGGCGTTCATTCAGAATTTCTTTATGCTCGCTTTCTTTACTACAATTGGACTGGGCGCATCATTAAAACTATTCAAAATTGGTGGAAAAGTCATGTTGATTTATTTCACTTTTTGTGGAATTATGGCTATTTGTCAGAATATTATTGGTGTATCACTCGCTAAACTCTTAAACATTAAACCTTTATTAGGTCTTACAGCAGGTTCAATGTCAATGGAGGGTGGTCACGGTAATGCTGCAGCTTATGGTAAAACCTTACAAGATATGGGTGTAGATTCAGCAGTTGCAGCTGCTTTAGCTGCCGCTACACTAGGCCTTGTATTCGGTGGACTCATTGGCGGTCCCATCGTTAAATATTTAATAAAACGCTATGATCTTAAGCCAGAGCATCGTGACGATTCATTTAAAAATTATGGTATCGTTGAATACAATCAATCATTACATACAAAATATAAACCTATTCAAGTCTTTTTTATACAATTTTCTATACTCGTATTTTGCATGGCATTAGGAACATATATTGGCAATACTTTTACCGATTTAACCGGAGTTAATATTCCAATGTATGTTGGTTCAATGTTTGTAGCAGTAATTATTAGAAATGCTACAGACTTTATTGGTTGGGATATCGTTGATTTAAAAATGAGCGAACAAATAGGTGATATTTCATTAGGCATCTTTTTATCATTAGCTTTAATGAGTATCCAACTAACTCAAATATATTCTTTAGCTATCCCACTAATCATAATTGTTCTTGTACAAGTCGTATTTATGGTACTGTTCTCGATTTTCATATTATTTAAAGGACTCGGCAAAGATTACGACGCTGCTGTTATGGTAGGAGGATTTATTGGTCATGGTCTGGGCGCAACACCAAATGCGATGGCTAATTTAGATGTTATCACTAAAAAGTTTGGCAACTCTCCTAAAGCATATCTAGTAGTTCCTATTGTTGGTGCTTTCCTCATCGACTTAATCGGTGTAATTATTGTTATGAGTTTTATTCAACTTTTCAGTTAAACCATTCACCTTTTTTATTATAAGTACACGCTTTATAATAAAAACCTCTTATATTTCGGCATAACAATAAAAAAAACGATAATTCCTATAAATCTCACTTGGGAATTATCGTTTTATTTGTATGTTGAAATTATTACAATGTACTATTTCATTTTTTATTTTCTATTTAAATGAAGGCCACGTTGATTGATCCATGATATCAACTCCGGACTCATTACGATATCTGCTTGTCGTAAACACTCAATGTTCGGTGCATCTAACATCGTCATAATTTTTTTCATATGTTGAATAAAAGACTCTACATAGTCGATGGTATTTGTAATACCTGATTGTTCTACTTGATTTAAGAACGGGCGAGACATCCCTATTGCTTTTGCACCTAATGCTAAACATTTTACAGCATCGAGTGGCGTACGTAAGCCACCGCTAGCAAAAATATTTAATCGATCTTGAAATTCAGTACTCTCAAGTAAGGATTCTACGGTAGATTGTCCCCACTGAGATAAATAATTCATATCTTTATTCGAACGTCTTTCATTTTCAATATCAACAAAATTAGTCCCTCCGCGTCCACTGACATCAACATAGTTAACACCAATATCATGTAACGCTTGTAATGTTTCTTTACTCATTCCGAAACCAACTTCTTTAATAATAACTGGAACATCAACGCGTTTAACAATAGATTCAATATTTGACATCCATGAAGCAAATTCACGATTCCCTTCTGGCATGACTAATTCTTGAGGTGAGTTCACATGAATTTGTAGCGCTTGAGCGTCTAATAATTCAACCGCTTGTAGCGCTTTATCCACTGGTACATCGGCACCCACATTGCTGAAAATGGTTCCTTTGGGATTTGTTTTACGCACAATGCTAAATGTTTCAATCATATTAGGATTTCGCAAAGCTGCATGTGTTGATCCCACCGCCATTGCAATTCCAGTTTCTCTAGCAACAATTGCTAATTTTTCATTAATTTGTTTTGTCCAATCACTTCCACCAGTCATTGCATTTATATAGATTGGGTATGCCAAATCGAATTTCGTTGTATGACTTGTCATATCGACCTGACTAACATCAATACTGGGGATGGAATGATGAACAAATCTCACTTTATCAAAATCTGAAACCAGCGCATCTTTCTGTGACATTGCGATTTCTACATGTTCATTTTTCCTCTGTTCTCTTTGTGAGTCACTCATTAAAACACCCTACCTTTGTTAAATTATTTATATATATAAAGTTTTAAAACCATTTTTTCTTTTTAAAGAATATGATTAATATTATTGTTATAATTAGCATTAGAGTTAAGCACACGAAATAAGCATAATGCCATTTCAACTCAGGCATAAATTCAAAGTTCATTCCATATACACCAGCAATAAAAGTGAGTGGTGAGAATATAACAGATACAAGCGTAAGTATCTGCATTATACTGTTCATCCTAAATGACGTGAATGATTCATAATTTTCACGAATCTCATTCGTCATTTCTTGAGAAGTCCGAATAACACTTCTTTGTTTAATAAGATGATCATCAATATGTTGAATATACATTCTATGTTTGGCATCTTTAATTATATTTCCTTCTTGTTTCATTGTATCTACAACTTCTTGCATCGGAAATAATACGCGTTTAATTTTAATTAAATCCGAACGTAATTGAAAAACATTTTCCATAACGCTCTTACTATAGCGGTCATCGACATGCTTAGCTTCAAAATTATACACTTTATCTTCAATACCATAAACAAAGTTAAAATATTTATCCACCATACAATCCAGAATATGAATGACGATATCTGCACAATCTAATTCACTATCATGATTTTCTGAATTGTATTGAGCTACACGCTTTAATGATGGGAAATGTTTGTGATGGTATGTCACTAAAACATTACCTTCTAAAAATACACTTAGTGAGATTGGTGAGTAATCATCATTAATAATACTATGAAATATCATATATTGATACGCGTCATATTCTTTATATTTAACTCGTGGGTCACCATTGATAGCATCATCTATTTCTAAGTAATTGAAATCAAAATGATTTTTTAAATATTCATTTTCTTCATCAGTGGCATTTTCAAAATCATACCATATAATCGTTGCATCTTTAGGAATCTCTTTCACATTTGAAACTAATGTAAGAGGTTGCGATAAAGATTGAAATCTAACGGTCACCGTCATCTTTCTTACCCCCTCATACTTTATAAATTACATTTTATCATGAATTATGTTACATGTATGTGCTCTTTTCGGTTAGTATAGTGTTATAACTAAGGAGGTTAAATAAATGAACAAGACATTTACCGTAACCCGAACTGTGACAGAAGATGCTATAGATGATAATAATCATATGCATGACGCATATTATAATATTATTTTTAGCGAAGTCATTAATAAATTCAATGAGGTTCATGGTTTATCATTACCAGAGAGAGACCGTCTACAGTATACAGTTTTTACTGTTGAAACACATACTACTTTTTTACATGAATTAACACTTGGTCAAGAATTCAATATAGAGTTATTCCTTTATAATTACGATGACAAACGAACTCATTTCTTTCTGAGAATGTTAATTGATAATCAAGAAGTTGTTGCAACCAATGAGGTTATGATGTTAGGAATAGATAGGACACAACGTCGTGTTGCACCATTTCCAAAACATTATCTGAATGCTATACAAGATTATGCTCATAAGCAAGAAAAAATTGAATGGCCACCACAATTAGGCCACTCAATTGGAATACCACATAAAGGAGAATAATAATGTCTATAAGAGAAAAATTAGTAATAGAGCTCATGAATTTAAAAGACACTGTAAAATACGAATTGTCAGAATTAAATGAACAACAATATTTGTTTATGAACGGCCCAGCACCTCAATTGATGAAGCGTGCTATGAAAATGAGCTATATTCTAGGCCAAAAAGAAGCAATTGATTACCTTTTATTACTCATCGACACTAGCCATGAGAATGTCTTACTAGATCACTGTCATGACTATCAAAAACAAATTCAACGTAAACAATTCTCTTTACAAGAAGATATTATTCACCAAATAAATCAGTCAAAGGACTTCGAATCATTTCTATCAACTTACTATGTAAATAAAGGCAAATATGATATCATCAGCAAAATATAAACTTTCCTTTAATAAATACTATTGTTTAAACAAAATGATTATCTCATTCATCACCAGTTGATAAGCATAGCATTGGTAATTGACTTCATCCTTCCTTTTAGAACAACATTCATATCACTTTTAAAATTCAGTTAGCAATCTATTCAATTCCTACTCTAAAATTGATTTAGTGATGTGTTTTAACACCTTGTGGGATTGGCGTATGGGATAGAAAGGAAAATCATGCACCATTTTAGGATACTCTTTAAACTCAACATCGTTCCCACATTCCTCTAGAGCATGAGTAAATGCATGCATGTCTGGGCTTAATATTTCTCTGCCACCTCCATACATATATATAGGTGGCAACCCTTTTAGAGTACCATATAATGGTGATATACGCGCGTCTGATAAAGGTAAATCATTTGCCCAAGATTTCATGAGTTGATGAACACCAAATCGACTAACTAAGATATCATTTTCTTCCAACGTTTGCGTAATATTAGGATTAGTTAAAGTGGCATCTAAAAGTGGTGAAAGTAAAAATAACTTTCTAGGCACTTCTTGATTATCATTGATAAGTGATTGAACAAAACTTAATGCTAGTCCCCCACCAGAACCATCCCCCATCATAACAATGTTGTCCGCACCAACTTCTTCAACTAATTGATTATAAACGTCACGAATCGCTTTGAACGTTTCTAAGTAGTGATAATCCGGTGACTTGGGATAGATAGGTAAAACGACCTCATGCAATGTATTTAAAGTTAGTTTATCCAAAAGTCTCCAATGAAATGGAGAAGGTTGCAAAGTATTATATCCACCATGCAGATAGAGTATCTTTTGATTCTTCTCATGTCTAAAATTAAATCTAAACACTTGCATATCATTAAGAGTAAGTTTATCTAAATTTGACTTTACATTAAGTGTCGCAGGTTGCTGATGTTTTTTACTATTTTCGATACTTCTCTTTTCTAAAAATTTTTTAACTTCATCATGACTACTAAAAAATATCGATCTATTGTGAAGGATGTATTTATTAACCACGCGATTCATCATTCTATTTTTCATTAATCAATCTACCTACCTCTATTTAAAATTTTAAATTTAAGAAATAATTTGTTTAAATATCTATATACCTTTGCAAAAAAAAGATATAATGATAAGTATGTCATTTTAAAGAAATATTTTTTAATCAATACTTAGGATACTAGATTAAACCCAATTATAACAGACATAAAATTAAAAAGATAAACTTAGTAAATTTGCATCTAAAGGAGGCATTTAAATGTCTGAAACATTACAAAACCAAAAACAATTCAACTCTCAATTTGAGCATCAAGAGATCCATCGTGGGAAAAGATATGGTAAAAAGAAACGCTCATGGGTAAGTCTCATTATTCAAGTTTTCGTTTTAGTATTAACTGCTATTACTGGCTATAGCATGCTTAAACAACCTATATTTAAAATTTCATTTGTAAATGAAACTATAAATTTTCATCAATTAAGAAATTTTCAAGATACCGTTACGCAAATCGGCAATTTAAATTTAGGTAATATTGATCAATTACAACAGTCTGTCGATAATCTCATCATTATATTTAATATTTTCTTTGTCCTATGTCTTATTAGTTTGTTTGTAACCGTAATTACAATTATTTTTAATCGCACAGCACTTAAAGTAGTCAATATATTACTTTTAGCTATTATGCTAGTCATTACATTGTATTTCAGTTATATCATACATACAATTGCTCAGAAAATTTCCGAATCTCTAAAACAATATTATTTAACAGTATCACCAGAACAAGTATTAACTGAAGCAGATGCGATTCACAATGCACTGATACTCATTGGATGTAGTATTGCGTTATTGATTGTAAGTTTGTTTTTCCGTAATCGTTTACCACGTATTAAATAAAGATGATTTTAATGTTCTTTTAATACGAGAATCATCTCTTTTGTTTATGATTCCGCGACATAAAGTTTCTGGATAAGTGAAAAAGACAAATTCTATTGAAATAATATAGAATTTGTCTTTTTATAAAAATAACCACCTAGACGCTCTTAACGTCGTAGGTGGTTATTTACATCTCTTAATTATTTATCTTGTTGCGAAGGATAATCTTCAGCATTTGCTTTTTCAGCTGATAATTGAGCCTTTTTCTTGCCCTGTAAGAACAAGCTTAATATCAGTGCAATCGCACTAATAATTGTAGCAACAATAAATGCATCATTTACACCTTCTACAGATGCAAGTTTATTGACATGTTCGAGTAATACTTTCATTGCTGCTGACTCACCACCATACTGTTGGGCAAGTTCACGCATATGGTCTTGAATGACGGGATTCGTTTTATCTAACTCTTCACTAAAAGCAGAAAGATGATTTGTTTGTTGTGTCGTCATAACCGTAACCAAAATAGCTGTACCAATTGAACCAGCTAATTGTCTCATTGTATTAACAAACGCATTACCATGAGAAATTAAGCGTGGTGGTAAAGCATTCATACCTGCTGTCATAATAGGCATCATTATAAACGCCATACCAAATGAACGCACAATATATATCCACATAATATGAAGATATGTTGTATCCATGTTTAATTTACTTAATTCCCATGTCGCATACGTCATAATACCAATACCAAATATTGCTAATGGTTTAATACCGATTGTATCTAACAATTTACCTGCCACCGGACCTAATGCTCCCATGACTAATGCACCTGGCAATAGTAATAATCCAGAGTCTAATGCTGAAAAACCTCTAAGATTTTGTAAATATAATGGAAGTAAAATCATTCCTCCGTATAAACTCATCATCACAATCATATTGATAATAGTTGTAAGTGTATAAGTTGGATATTTTAATACTTCCAAGTTCAACATTGGCGCTTTCATTCTTAGTTCTCTTAAAATAAAGAAGATAATGAAAACCGTACCAACAATAAACATTGTTACAATCTCGGTTGATCCCCATCCTTTATTACCGGCTTCTGAGAAACCATATAATAAGGAACCAAATCCAATCGTACTATAAATAATTCCAGGGATATCTGCTTTCGGATTTGTCGTACTTTGATACAACTTAAACCAAAACAGACCAATTACGATAGCAATAATACCTATAAAGAACATGCCGTAAAACATCACATTCCAATGATAATTTTGCACAATATAACCTGAAAGTGTTGGACCGATTGCAGGTGCTAATATCATTGCAATGCCCATTGTCCCCATTGCCACACCGCGTTTTTCAGGTGGGAAAATGGTAACAATAACGTTAGAACCTAACGGCATCAATATACCTGCGCCTATGGCTTGTAATACACGTCCACTCATCATAATTGGGAAATTAAATGAGATTGCACAAACTAAGGAACCTAACGTAAATAGTGCTAAACCTATAATAAACAATTTTCTATAAGAATATTTATTAAATAAAAAGGCACTAATAGGTATTAAAATACCGTTCACTAACATAAAACCAGTCATTAACCATTGACCAGTTGAGGCAGAAATATTAAACTCTGTGTTTATTTTAGGCAATGCAACATTTAATAGAGTTTGGTTTAGAATCGCGATAAACATACCAAATAACATTGCCGCTAATATTTTACCTCTAGTTATACCTTTACCAAAAATAAAGTTAGACTCTTGATTTTTAATTCTTTCATTAACTCTACCTTCAGTAGAATTTGGATCGATAGGGTTCAACACATCGCTCGATGCGTCATCTTCCTCTTGGTTCTTATGACTTAACGCGTTTCTATCCTCTTTACTATCTGTATTGATAGATTGAGATGCATTATCTATTTCTGAGTCAAAGTGATTTTTTCGTTTTTCATCTTCAATATCGTTTGATTGCGTTGAATCAGTATTTGACTTAGTTGTTTGTTCTAAATCGCTTGCTTTAAATTTAGATTGATTACTTTCTCTCTTAGAATCTATTGTCGAACGTTGTTCCACTCTTTTGTCTTTATTTTTTCTTTTACGCTTAATTAAAAAGAAATTAATAAAACCAATGAGTATGAGCGCTACTACAATATATATAATAATGAAGGTCGCTGTCATAAAATGACCCCCTTAATTTTTATGAATTTTAACTTCAGCGTTCATACCTGGGACAACATTTTTAGATGGATTAGAATCTAAAGAGATTTTTACGGGTACTACCTGAGAAACTTTCGTATAGTTACCGTCGCTATTTGATGAAGGCATCAATGAAAAGCTAGCTGCAGTCGCTTGGCCTACTTCTTCAACCTTACCTTTGATTGATGCTTTTTGACCGTCGATATCTACATCAACATCGTTGCCTTTTTCCACGTCAGAAATATCTTTTTCATCTACATTAGCTGTTATATATAGATCATCTAAATTATATGCATATGCAATTGGGTTCCCTGCTTGAGTCATAGAACCTTCGATACCATCTGTTTTAACAATCGTACCTTTTTGTGGCATTTTGATGTTCATATCTTTTGATTGCCCATCTTGGCCTTGTGCTAAAACTTCTGCTACTTTATCACCTTTATCAAGTTTGTCTCCTTGCTTAACATTAAGAGATTTAATTTGTCCAGATGCAGGACTTGAGATTTTTATTTGATCTCCATCAACTTTTGCATTGTCAGTTGTCACATAACTTGTTGTGTTATGCCAGAACCAAAAGCCTAACACACCAATAACAACTAGGACAATGATAGTAATCACATTGATTAATATCATTTTTTTCATGAATATACCCTCCTATTTGCTTTTAAAATTCACTTTATCTATTATAGAGATGTGTAAATAAAAAATACACCAACATTTTTAATAATTGTGTTGGTTTAGAGTTTATTTATTTAAATTTTCTTTTTGATTTAGGTGAATATATGAAACAACGTGCGAAATATAAAATAATAAAAAGTTTAATCGAACTTTTAGAATACTATCCTTTTGATGAAATAACCATTAAAATGATATGTGCTTATAGTGGCGTGAATCGCTCTACTTTTTATGATCATTTTCAAGATAAATATCAATTACTAGATAAGATTCAAAATTATCATTTAAACAAATATATGTCATTACTACAAGCCTTCTATAACGATTTTCATCATATCAAAACAGATCAAAAAAAATTATATAAATTTTTCTTATTGATAGCCAAATATATTAAACGTAAAGAAGCGTTCTACAGAGCAACGCTTGTAACATATCCTAATAAAGATATTGCATTAGATTACATTAACGCCACTAAAACATGTTATGAAAAAGTCATGGATAGATATGAAACCTCAATAAATAATAAACGTATGTTTATCATTTATTCAGTTGGTGGTCAAGCAGGTGTATTTATCGATTGGTTACGTAATGGATGCCTCGAATCTCCTCAAGAGGTTGCTCAAGTTCTTTTAGCAAATACAATTAAATTACAACGATAAAAAAGCTAAAACTCATTGAAAAATCACTCAATTTTATCAATGAATTTTAGCTTTTTTAAATATCTTCACATTAATCAACTGTAAAATCATAAGAATTATTGCTGTAATAACGATAACGATTATATAAGGTATCGCATTACTCTCTCCCTTAATACCAACAAGTGGAGAGATGATGCCACCAAGTAAAGTTTGAAACAATCCCAACAAACTTGAAGAACTACCTTTGGCCCCTTTACTCTCATCCATTGCTATCGAAAATCCTAACGTTGCAATCCCTGTAACTGGTGCCACTAAAACCACAAAGCCACAAGAAAGTATCCAAAAAGTCCAATGGTTGAGTAACGTTAGTGATACGATTATAACACCAATAACTTGTATAGTAGACATGATTCTTAGCAACAGTAATCTATCTATATAGTCAACAAGTTTTCCGGTTAATTGGCTTGAAATAATGAGTGTAACGCCTATTAAAGCAAACATAATACTGAAGTTTAATGGCGTTAAACCATAAATTGTTTGAACTATAAAAGGCGATGCAGAAATATAAGTAAATAGCAATACAAATGACACCCCTTGTATCAACATGGGTAATACAAAGCGGGGTGTTTTAAAAAGTTCTTTGAAATTGATTAGCATTGTACCTATGTTACTATTTACTCTTAGGCTCTTTTCAAGCGACTCAGGTACTTTAAATAAAGTCCCTATTAACATGACAATCCCAAACATTGTTAGTATTACAAATACAATTCGCCATGGCCCATAATTTAAAATGATACCGCCAAGCGCAGGTGCGATAATTGGTGCAATACCATTGACGAGCATTAATAATGATAAAAATTTAGTTAGCGCATTACCAGAGTACATATCACTAGCAATGGCTCTTGAGATGACTGCACCTGCACCACCAGTTAATCCTTGAATAAATCGTAAAATAATCATAATCCATATATTTGTGACGAATATAATACCTAAACTCGCAATAGTAAAAATAATCAGTGAGAAAATTAATGGTTTTTTTCTACCAGTAATATCAGATATGGGTCCAGCCAAAAAATTTCCTAACGCTAATCCAATCATAAAAAAGGAGATAGTGAGCTGAGTTGTAGATGCAGAAATATCAAAATCATGACTAATATTAGGTAGTCCAGGTAAAAACATATCAATAGCCAATGGGCCAAATGCTGTTAATGAACCTAATATAACAATAAAAAGTAATGATTGATTTTCTGACTGATACACCCTTTTCAAGCTTCCTCCCCCTTTAACAAAAATATTTTGAATGTTTGATAAAATCCATTTTGTTTTTATAATTCTTTAACCAACTGCATATTACTATCATCATTATCTATTTCTAATTCATAATCTTTATTTATATAATTCCCTATATGATTAATATGTTGAATAGTTGTTCTTACAGTATGTCCGCTTCGATGAACACTTAACACTTGTGGAGATATCATAGTGACGTTCGTTCGATTTTGGAAATTACTTTTCATTGATGTGTATATAGACGAATTCTTTTTAAAATAACTCGATATAAAGTTAAAATCATTCATATTAAATGCTGAATTCATAGCCGTTGCATAACCAGTAAAAAATTCAGTTAATTTATTTTTCAAACTATTTTCTTCTTTTTCTTTCTTCTCAACATAGCTATTTATTTTATCACTATCAAATTCCAATGTAACTTTCGTATTATCTTTCAAATCATCTGCACTAATTGTTTTCGTCTCAGAACTAAACGTCTTACCTTTTGCCTTACCAGTTGCAGAAATCGTTATATCTTTTGTTTTTGGATAAGGACCAAATTCTTTAGAATGAGAATAAGTGAATGTACGGTCATTGATTTGAACTTTTTCTGATTTATCACTTAATTTACTCGCACCCTTAAATTTGATATTGATAAATGATTGATCATAATCTTCAGCTACATCTACGGTTTCAGAATGACTTTCTCTAAAGTCAAAATTTAAATGCCCATTGAATGTACCGTTTTCTGTAATTTTCTTAGATGGTAAATGATATGTACCAGGAATAAATTCACCCAAAGGTGTATTTTTATTTGCTTCAGCAATGACAGTTTTCTTTTTTCCACTTGTTCTAAATTCATATTTAGTTTCTACTTTAGGTTTAATAATTGGCTTTTTTGTCGGAGCTGTGAAACTCATATTATCAAAAATTAAATACTTTGTACCATTTTTACTTATTTTAAGTACATCTTGTCCACTTTTCGTTTGTATATAAGATGCCACGCTTGAATTACTTTTATTCAATTTATCTACAGTATTATTGATATCTCGAATATACTTCTTAATACCTACTTCTTTTTTTACATAATTAATATATTGTTGCGCTTCAACATCGTCTACTTTTTTATTTTTAGTACTCAATAATGTAGCAACTTTTTGTGCATCATTATTATCTACAGCATTAACTAATATCTTAGCTTGTGCATTAGGAGAATTATAATTTCTTAAAAGGAAAAATAACACGATAATAAGTATTAAGATAAATACACTAATACCTATCGGAACAATTTTACGAAGACGCATATTGGTAGAATTCTCATTACTCGATTGAGATGATTGGTCTTTAATCTTTCTTTTTTTCTTCTTAGTTAATAGTTGCCCACAGTTTGGACATTGCGATGTATCATCTTTCACTTGATGACCACAATTTGGGCATTGACTCATTTTATCACCTCTACTCATCTCACTACATTATGATTATATTTACATGTCATAAACACATTACCTACTCGATATATTTTACATTTAGCAATGATAAAATACAATTTCCATTACATGTAGTTTTCATTGTAATTCCATTAAAAGAAAGTTACAGACTTATCTAAATTATATAAATAAACGCTAGTCAAAAACATACAGATTTAGTCTCATTTTCTTATTTCCCCACTCATATTATTATATTCCTATTCGTCTCTAACTGTATAGGCTCTTTCACTGATTCTATCAAAGTTTAGAAGTATAAGATTGTATACGATAGTCGATAATTTCTAAAACCTGTCTAACTTTTTCAATTTCCTTACTGTCAAAGTCACTCGTCATATCACTAGCAATATGGCTCATAATCGCTTTTCTCTCTTTAATATATTTCTTTCCTTTATTAGATAATTTAATTATTTTAAGACGTTGGTCAGTATTGGAATGTGGTTTTTCTAATTTAACTAATTCAGCATTGAGCAATTTTTTGACTCTTCGACTAACAGCAGCTTTATTAACACCTTGTTTCTCTGTAATTTGCCCCACAGTTAACGCCTCTATACTTAGCATATTTAACACATGAGATTGCTCAGCTGATATGCCATACTCAGTTTGCAAGTCTTTAAGTAACTTTGCTGTTAATGTATTAACATCATTAATAAATTTTTCTAAAAATGAGATGTGATCTTCTATTCTTCTTACCATTTTTATCCCCTAATTAATCTAAACGATTTATATAAAAAAATTATGTTTAATCCTTTTAAATCATAGCAATAATACCTTAAAATTTAAACCATAAATATGTATTAAAATTGCCATATTCATAAACATTGCTAATTATAATTTCATAAGCTAAATTTATAAGTAATATAACTACTGAGGTATCAAAACAATGTTACTTTTTTTATGTTTTCTAATCGAATTATTACTTATTGTTTCATTATATACGAAACAATCGTTTACTCTTAATTTATTTAGTTTTATCTTATATACCATCATTGGTTTTGTTATGATGACTTATCATGTGGTAACTGTATCAATACCATATGAAATGTTTATCATTGTAATTGTAGCAATGATACTGTTATTGATTAAATATCGTTATATTTTCAAGTTGCAAACAGGTCGTTTTTTTATTTTAAAACTTAGTCACCATTTTTATACTATGGGGCTATTTGCTGTGAGTTGTTTATATATAAGTACTATTCCCCTAATTATCATTAATAGCTTAGCTTTATGGGTCGCAACCATTGCATTTAGTACAATTTACTCGTTTATCGGCTACCTATCTTGGTCTACAGCTTTTGAAAATCATCAATATCATAAACACGTAAAGTTAATTATGGTGCTTGGAGCTGGAATTTTCTCTGAAGAAGTGACTACACTTCTTGCTGCAAGACTTGATAAAGCTTTATCCGTTTATCATTCACAACGAACTAAACCTATCATCATTGTAAGTGGTGGCCAAGGTCCTGACGAACCAATTTCAGAAGCACTTGCGATGAAAAGATACCTTATAGCTCACAACGTTCCGGAAAATTATATATTTATGGAGAATCAATCCACGAATACACGAACCAATTTCTTATACTCTAAATCTATCATTCATTCGATGATGCCTACTTCAAGTCAGATGTTGTGTGTAACAAGTCAATTTCATGTTTTAAGAGCGCTTAAATTTGCTAAAAAAGCTCATCTTTCTTTCGATGGCATTGGAAGTCGTACACCATACCACTTTTTGGCACAATCTATGATTATAGACTTTTTGGGTTTAATGTATCAATATAAAACAATACTTACTATTTATTTCGCTATGTTGTTTTGGCTTGCAATACTACAAACCATATAAACCTCTCTTAGCAAAATTGAATATATTTAAAGAAGCTTGAGACACAAACATGTCACAAGCTTCTTTAATTTATAGTATGTTATACAACAATTCCACAGTTGGGTTCGGGGCCCCAACACAGAGAATTTCAGTACGAAATTCCTCGGACAAGGCAAGTTGGGGTTCTAGAGTGAAGTATTATTTATTCTATCTATTCTATCCTACTTCCCTTTTAACTATTTTTTATTTTACCATCGTACAATTCTATAATACGATCAGCGTATTTGAACAAGCTTTCATCATGAGTAATCATGATACCTATCATTTGGTTATCTTTTATTTGTTTTCTGATCATTTCAACAACCTCTTGAGCACGACTAGCATCAAGACTTGCTGTTGGTTCATCTGCTAAAACAATTTTCGGATGATTCATAAGTGCTCTCATAATCGCTACACGTTGTTGTTGTCCACCTGAAAGCATATGTGGGTAGCTATTAAGTTGCTCTTCTAATCCAATTTTTGTTAATAATGCTTTAGCTCTTGCTTGGGCTTCTTTTCTAGACATTCCAGCTTCTTTACCTACTAAGGTAAGTTGGTCTAAAACTTTTAAGTATGGAACTAAATGAGAGGCTTGAAAGATAAAACCAATATCATTTAGTCTTAAGTGCGCTTTATTAGTATGTCGTTCAAATAAGGATTTCCCCTCGTATATTACATCACCTGATGTTTGAGATAACAGACCACCTAAAATAGTCAATAACGTCGTTTTTCCTGAACCTGAAGCGCCATTTAAAATGATGAATTCTCCATCTTTCACTTCAAAATTAATGTCTTTTAACACTTCTGTTTTTGAGCTTTTTTCACCAAATGTTTTACTTATGTCTTTAACAACTAGACCCATTATTGGCCACCTCCAATAGCTTCAATAGGATCAATTTTAATTAACTTAATAAATGATAATGATGTACCGATTAATCCAACTATCATAAATACGACAAGTACAAAGATAATATTTTGCATGTCAATATGGAATGGCATTGAAACTGGCAATATATTACTGATTAGCAAAATGACTACTTCTGCTATAACTACACCTATAAATGTAATCATTGAAATTTGTAAAATCAATGATGTCAATAAATGCTTTGTAGTAATACCAATTGCTTTTAAAATACCGATTTCAGATGTCTTTTGTATCGTCATTACATAAAAGAATGCGCTTAACACAATCGCCGTAATAACGTATAAACTGATAATCATCATATTCAATGGTGTTTGCTCTGCTTTATAACTTGCGATATTACTTGTTATATCGTCTGTAGTAGCTGTTTGAACGCCTTTGATGTGATTTATTTTATTTTTATCCGATTTAGATAATTGGTTCGTAACATAAAATGTTGCGACATTACTACTTTGTTCTATTTTAGATTGGTCCATCATAACAATGTTACTATGAGAATACATCGTGTTTTTTAATGTACCTACAACTTTATAAGTTGTATCGTCACCTTTGACTTTAACTTTATCGTCTAAATAAAGACCTTCTGCAGTTAGTTTTTCATTTATTGCTATCTGATTTTTATTTTTAGGATAATGACCAGATTTCAAATTTGGCTGATGATTTTTCACGCTGTTTATAGCCATCACGTTTTCTTCGTTTCCATTGATTTTGAAAGTTTTACCTGCCATTTTAAAAGGTTTTTCATCAATAATTTTTGAAATATTGTCTTGTTTACTTTGTGATAGAATAGATTTTTCTAATTGTGGTTCTTTCATTTTTTGAACAACAAATTGATTACCTTTAATTTGATCAAATATTGATATATTTTCTCGTGCTAGGCCTTGAGCAAGTCCACTGATAAATAAAACCATAATCGCCATTAGAAAAATAATGAACATGATTAATATAAATCTGAACTTATAAAATTTAATCTCTTTCCAAGCTAGATTCATTGATATCCTCTCCCGTTTCTTTATATGTTAAGTTTAAGAAGAAAATATGAACTCAATATGAACAAGTATGATTTTGTTCATAATTTTCTTTATCGTAGTATAATTATTAAAAAGTATAGGAGCGTAAACATATGATTAATTGCTTAATCGTAGACGATGATGAAAAGTTATTGCAATATGTTTCAAGTCATTTAGAAAGAGAAAGTATTCAAACACATACTTTCACAAGTGGAGAAGCATCACTAGATTTTCTTGAAAATAAAAATGTTGATATTGCGATAGTAGATATTATGATGAGTGGAATGGATGGTTTTGAGCTTTGTCAGACTTTGAAAGATGATTATCATATTCCTGTCATAATGTTGACAGCTAGAGATGCATTAAGTGATAAAGAACGTGCATTCCTAAGTGGCACTGACGATTATGTCACTAAACCTTTTGAGGTTAAAGAATTATTATTTAGAATTAAAGCTGTCTTAAGACGATATCAAATTAATGCTGATAACGAGTTACAACTTGGCAACTTAATATTAAATCAGTCTTATATGGAAATTACCGTGGGTTCAAAAACGATGAATCTTCCAAACAAAGAATTTCAGTTGTTATTTTTATTAGCCTCTAATCCTAAACATATTTTCACTCGAGATGATATTATTGAAAAAATTTGGGGCTTTGATTATGAAGGAGATGATCGTACTGTTGATGTTCATATTAAAAGATTACGTCAACGTTTATCTAAATTGAAATCATCAGTATCGATTCAAACTGTAAGAGGTCAAGGATATAGGGTGGACCAAAATGTTTAAAACATTATATTCGAGAATTGCTATATATGCAATTACAGTCATTTTGTTTAGTGCATTAATGAGTTTTCTTTTTACGAATATTTATTATCACTTTCATTTGAAAGCTTCTAATGATGCAAAAATTATGCGCACACTTAAAGAAGCTCGTGAATATGAAAGAACACAAAAACCTAAACCTCTAGATACGTATTTGAAACATTTAGGTCAAATGAATTATCAAATTATGACTGTCAACGAACATGGAACCAAACATTTTTATGGGGAAACTTTTCGTAAAAATACTATAAGTCAGTCTGCAATCAAAAAAGTGCTCAACGGTGAAGATTATCACGGTATTAAAAATAAACCTTATGCATTTTTTGTAACAGGGTTCTTCGATAATGAAACGGATAATACAGTAGGTATTCAATTTAAAACAGATGATGGGGCATTAGCAGTTTTTATGCGTCCAGATATCGGGGAAACTTTTAGCGAATTTAGAATTTTCTTAGCTGTATTGATAACACTTTTACTTATTATTTCAATTTCACTAGTCATTGCATCAACATATTCTATTATTAAACCAGTGACCGCATTAAAAAATGCAACAACTCGAATTATGAAAGGTGATTTCAGTACGCCTATCAAACAAACACGTCATGATGAAATTGGAACGCTGCAATCACGTTTCAATACAATGCGTCAAAATTTAGGACAAGTAGATCAAATGAGACAACATTTTGTCCAAAATGTATCTCATGAAATTAAAACACCGCTTACACATTTACAACGATTGCTTACACAACTTGAATTGACGCAAAATGAAGAAGAGAAACAACTATATATCAATGAAATGTTTGAAATCACTAATCAAGTAAGTGAACTAACTAAGGAATTGCTACTTTTATCTGAATTAGATAATGCTTCCCACCTTACTTTTAACGATAATGTCCATTTAAATACTTTAATAAAGGATATTATTAGACATGAACAATTTCGAACTGATGAAAAAGATTTAGTTTTATTTACTGAATTGGAAGATTTGTATTTCCGAGGAAATGAAAGACTATTACATCAAGCTTTCAATAACCTCATCATTAATGCAATGAAATATGCTCCTCAAAATAGCATGATTAATGTCACTCTAACTAGTACAAATCATTTGATTATATTTAATATTGAAAATGATGGAACGATTGCAGAAGAAGATGCGAAACATATCTTCGATCGCTTTTATAAACTGAGTGACGAATCTAGTAGTAATGGTCTAGGTCTTGCCATTACCCAATCAATCATTCATCTTCATCATGGTAACATTACTCTCACTTCAGATGATAAAACACAATTTATTGTAAAACTATTTATTTAGTATGTATTCTTTAAACTATCAATTGGATTCATAACAAAATATGATGTATTTAAAACATTTCATTAATTAAACTATACGCCATATATAAAATCACCATTAAATGATAACTTATTTTTAATCATTTAATGGTGATTTTTTAAAATATTACTTTACATTCAAGTATTTTTTTACTTCTTCATTTATTGAATGATACATATCTTCATGATCTGACAATTTTAAACCAAATGATGGGACCATTTCTTTAATTTTTGGTTCCCATGACTTAAACTCTGATTTGTAACAACGTTGCAAGACATCAAACATGATATCAACAGCAGTCGAAGCACCAGGTGAAGCACCTAATAGTGCTGCAAGTGAACCATCTTCTGATGTTATCACTTCCGTACCAAATTGTAATTGACCTTTAGACTTATCTGTATCTTTAATTACTTGAACACGTTGACCTGCAGTAATTACTTCCCAATCTTCATCTTTCGCTTCTGGTAAGAATACACGCAAATCATTGATCCGTTCTTCATTTGAAAGCATTAATTGAGAAACTAGATACTTCGTCAAATTAAATTCTTTTACGCCAGCACTTAACATTGTAATCATATTATTAGGTTTTACAGATTTAACTAGATCTAAATATGAACCATTTTTCAAGAATTTCGGCGAAAACCCTGCAAAAGGTCCAAATAGTAATGATTTTTCACCGTTAACAAATCGTGTATCTAAATGTGGAACTGACATTGGAGGTGCACCTACCTCGGCTTTACCGTAGACTTTTGCATGATGTCTATGTATGACATCTGGATTTTTACATCGTAAGAATAAGCCACTTACCGGGAAACCACCAATGTGTTTAGATTCCTTAATCTTTGCTTTTTGTAATAAAGGTAAACTTGCACCACCAGCTCCGATAAAGACGAACTTAGATTCATAATTCATTACATTTGATGTATTTAAATCTTTAACCACAACTTGCCAGTTACCATTATTTAATTTTTTTATATCTAAAACTTCATGTTTATAATTAATGCCAACATTTTTTTGTTGTAAATTAGCTATTAACTTTTTAGTCAAAGCACCAAAGTTAACATCTGTACCTGTCTCGTCATACGTGATGGCAATTGCTTCATCTGATTTGCGTCCTTCCATCATTAAAGGAACCCATGAATTAATTTTTTCTGGATCTTGAGATATTTTCATTTTTTCAAATAATACATTTTTCTGCAAACTCGCCACTCGACTTTTTAAAAATTTAACATTTTCTTCCCCTTTGACAAAGCTCATATGTGGCACTGATTGAATAAATTTATCCGGACTTTCAATATGACCTTCACGTATTAAATATGCCCAAAATTGTTTAGATAATTGAAATTGCTCGTTGATGTGAATTGCCTTAGTAATATCTACTGAACCATCTTGACCTTCTTTCGTATAGTTCAATTCACACAGTGCTGAATGACCTGTTCCCGCATTATTCCAAACATTTGAACTTTCTTCTCCAGGTTGACTCAATCTTTCGAATAATTGGATATCTTTTTCTGGTGTTAATTCTTTTAGTAAAGTTCCTAATGTTGCGCTCATAATTCCGCCACCTATTAAGATGACATCTGTTTTGCTATGTTGAGTATTCATAACAAACACAGTCCCCCTTTTTTATTAAATAAATGGAACGATTGACACTCATAGATGTCGATGTCTTTAATAACATTAAAGCGCTTTCTCTATATTGCAAAAAAATCTAAGCGTCTTTTAAGGAAGTGCTCATTTCTTCCCTATCATAACCATTAATTAAACTAATTTAATTATATATATAAATTGTGTTACACAAAAGAATAAAAGTCAACATTATGAGAATAGCTTCATTACACAATTCAAATTACAATTGTTTACATGTTAACCCATATACACGAACTAATGTTATAATAACTTAAATATCATAGAAAACAATGAGGTGTTTAACGCAATGAAGTCGTTCACATTTTTTATGCATAATATTTATGCAATGGGCGGAACGGTAAAGTCGGTGACACAACTTGCAAATACACTTGCAGAAAAAGGACATCCTGTAACAATTATTTCAGTTTTTAGAGGCACAGACTCTCCATATTTTGAATTACATTCTGCAATAAAAGTTAAAGTCTTAGTGGATTATCGCTTAAAGATTAAAAATATTAGGTCTATTACGGCAAATCGTATCAAAAAATATACCCCCTTTTTAAATACAAAAGTGATTTCTCAATTTGAGCCAGGTAAAAGTCAGTTTTCGAGTTATGTAGAGAAAAAAATGATTAAAGCAATTAGGCATACTAAAACTGATGTACTCGTTGGAACAAGAGCTAGCTTTAATATTCTCATTTCTAAATATGCTAAAGCTGAAATAGTGACCATCGCAATGGAACATATGAATTTTGATGCTCACCCTGATCAGTATCAAAAGGAAATTATTGCTGCGTACCGTAATATCAATAAGATTACAACGTTAACAGTCGCAGATCAGCAAAAATATCAATCACAACTTAAAACTCCTGTATATGTTATACCTAATATGGTTACTGAAAAAAGAATTGCTGCTCCAAAGAAAAATCGTATTATTAGCGCCGGACGTTTAGAATATGAAAAAGGGTATGATTTATTATTAGAGAGTATTCGTTTAATACAAGAAGACTTGCGTCAATTGAATTATGACGTTCACATCTATGGTTCTGGTAGTAAGAAAACATTACTTGTTGACTTTATTAATCAATATCATTTAAATGATTTGATTAAAATATATGAGCCAACGCAAGAATTAAATAATAAACTTGCACAAAGTAAAATCGTTGTTGTACCTTCACGCAATGAAGGTTTCGGAATGATTATTTTAGAGGCAATGGTGCAAGATAATATAGTAATAAGTTTTGAAGGCAATGTAGGGCCAGATTCAATCATTAATAACGGAGATAATGGTTATTTAGTAAACTATGAAAATGTGTCTGAACTTGCAAAACGTATCGATTTAACAACACAACATTATAATGAGTTAGATCACATCGTTGAAAATAGTAAAGATACGTTGAAACAATTTAGTCCGGATCATATATATCAATTATTTATGTCTATGTTTAAATAAAAATAGGAGTGAGACTTAGTTCATTTAAAACGAACTGTCTCACTCCTATTTTTCAAATGAGAATTTATATAACAATTGCATCATTTTAAAAGATTACCTAAAATTCGACATCCAAAAGTAAGATATTGAAAGCCCGAAATGAATGGCTTTATAGCTTCATTTCGGGCTTTGTATATGAAAAATACATTTCAATAAATTTTGATTTACAGAATGAATGACAAGATAAATGTCCAGATACAGACAAATACAAGTAATCCAATACTATAACGTAATGTCATTTTAAGTAATTCAGATTCTTTACCTACTTCTTTAACAGCTGCTGTTGCAATGGCAATTGATTGTGGAGAAATAAGTTTCGCCGCAACTCCACCTGCTGTATTTGAAGCTACAAGTAGTGAACCACTTGTACCAATTTGTTGTGCTACAGAAGCTTGAATTGGCGCGAATAAAGAGTTGTTATTAACAACTGAACCAGTCATAAATACGCCGATCCAACCAAGGATTGGTGATAATATTGGGAATATGCTTCCTGCTTTTGAGATACCTTGTCCCATAGCATTACTTAAACCACCATATGTTGTGATTTTTGAAATTGCTAAGATGAAACAAATTGTTATGATTGGTAACCATAATTCTTTAAATGCTTCAACAAATAAACGACCAGCATCACCAAAGTTAACTTTTTTAGCCATTAAAACAGTAATAATAATTGTAATTAAGATTGCTGTACCTGTTTGACCAATTAAGTTTAATGATAAAGTAATTGGTTTGTGTGAAATATTACTGAATGTACCAGGTAAGTCAAAGTTTGCAACTAAAGCAGATAATTTACCTTTTGGTGCAAATAATGCTTTAAATGAAGGTGCACTCCAAATCATAACAATGACAGTTAAGATAATGAATGGACTCCAAGCAAATAAGACTTCTTTACCTTTAAGTTTTTTCGGTGCTTCTGGTTTAACATCTTTTTGAACTCTAAAGATATTCTTAGGTTGGAATTTCTTAGAGAATAAAGCTAATGCTAACATAGAAGCAAGTGATGGAATGATATCAGCTAATTCTGGACCATTAAACACTGTAAGTAATCCTTGTAAAACTGTATAAGTGACAGAAACAACAAGAATTGAAGGTAAAGTTTCTTTAATTCCTTTGAAACCATCTACGATAAAGATAAGCAAGAAAGGAATAAAGAAGTTAATAATTGCTAAAGTTAATGTTGATGTTTGTGAAACTCCCATCGCTTCTACATGACCAGGTAAGTTAAGTGTATCTACAACACCAACCGGAATACCAATTGCACCGAATGCACCAGATGCAGCGTTAGCTACTAAACATAACATAGCTGCTTGTAGTGGTCTAAAGCCAAGTTGCGCTAATAAAAGTGCACAAATTGCAATTGGAACACCAAATCCTGCAGCGCCTTCTAAGAATGCATTAAATGAAAAACCAATTAAAAGAAGCTGAATTCTTTGGTCTTGTGAAATACTTGTAATACTGTCTTGAATAGTTGCGAATTGCCCCGATTTCAAAGTAATCTTATATAATAATACTGCCATAATAACAATATATCCGATTGGGAAGATACCTTGGAAGAAACCTTCAACAACCGCGCCAGAGGCAATTCCTACTGGTAATTTGAAGAAAGGAATTGCAATTAATAATGTAACCACAAGGGTTGTGATAGCAGCATAAATTCCTTTCATTTTAAATACTGTAAGGCACAGTAAAAATAAAATGATAGGGATTGCCGCAATTAAAGATGATAATAGTAAATTACCAAATGGATTAAAAGATTCTACTAACATATTGAACTCTCCTCATTAAATCTTTAGTCATGAAGACTAGGTAGACGCATACTGTCCCCTTATTAATATGTGATAAATACCTATTAAATCAGTACGATCCCCACAAGCATATCGTGACCATTTTCACAAGAAAAATATAACATTTTCTTAAATAATTTACAATGGTGTGACATGAATGTAAAGGGGTATTAAAAATTAATAAACCTTAATATTTATAGTAGTTAAGCGCTTTAATTTCACAGGTTAAAAACATATATATTTATTTTTATGTTATGTTTACATGAATTATATTATGGGCCATGATAAAATAAAAACTAACAAATATCGTTAAGAGATTGAAGGAAGATTTATGATAAAGCAAATAAATATTTCAAATATGGACAAATTAAAAGAGCAAATGGAACGTGCACTTAGCGACGGCTATACGCATGTCATTCCCTATTCGAATGAAATTCAAATTCATCAGTCCATGATTAAAGCCATCACTTTACCTAAGACTTCATTTTTAGTTGACTATACAATTAACAATTATTATTTAAACGATTGTAAATACTTCGGGTTAGACTTTGTTGATTTTGAGGACTGGGTTAAAAATATTAATTTATATCCAAATGTTATTTATGAAATTAATTCAACATTAGAACTTATTGATAAATTTGAAGTTGAAAATATCTTTGATTTAGCATTATTAACAATTCTAAAAGGGCATATCGCAGTTGAAGGTCATGTCGTATTAGACTTTAAAGAACCATTAAAAACGAGCAAGGGATTTTGGCGCTCATTTGATCGTAATGATTTAACTTATAGAGATAAATTCTTTTTAAACACCATCGCTTATGCACATAAACAAAGAATCCCATTTACGCGTGTACCATTTAACGATCACGATAGTATTAGATATTATGATTCAGTACTACTTAGTACTAAATTTAAAGCTCCAAGATGGTTAGTAACTCCTATTAAGAATTATTCAGTTAGAAAACACAAAGAGATTAGCTATATTTATAAAAAGGATTCATCAAAACATAAGAACCACGTCGTTTTTCTAGGATTTGATTTTGGGTATCGAGGAAACTCTAAGTATTTATTTAATTACTTTGTTAAACATAATCCTATGATAGAGTCTTACTTTATAACAGATGAGAGAACAGGACCACATTTTATTTCAACTAACGATGAAAATGTGAAGAATTTAATTGAAACAGCTACTTTTGTCATCACGGAAAGCTATATTCCTGACGATATTCACCCTAATGGTAAAATCATTCAATTATGGCATGGGACACCTATTAAAAAACTATTTTTAGATAGTAAAGAGCCACATCAAAATTTAAATATATATAACTACCGAGCTCGAAAATATAATAAATGGACACAACAAGATTATTTAGTTGTAGATTCAGAAGAATCAAAAACATACTTTGAATCAGCGTTTCCTAGTCAAAAAATTGATATATTACCTGTAGGATATCCTAGAAATAATTATTTATTAAATCGTATCAATGATGTAGGTTTACATAAACGTATATTTAGCGAGATAAATATAGATCCTACTAAGCGAGTATTATTATATGCTCCAACATGGAAAACAAATTCATCTGATGATGATGTATTTCCTATTAATGAACAGTTATTAAAACATTATAATGTTATCTATAAAGGACACGTCGAGAGTCAGAATGACTTGGTTCCTGAAGGTGTAATTATTCCGCCTAATAATATTGAAACACAAGACTTAATTATTATTTCAGATGTTGTTTTGACAGACTACTCATCAATTATTTTTGATGCTTTAACCGTAGATAAAAAAGGTTGCTTATATACACCCAATCACTCTCAATATGTCGAAGAACGTGGTGTCTATCAAGACGTAATAGACACCTTAAAACCTGTTTGGTATACCGATGCTGAACTATTAATGAATGATTTAATTACTGATAGCATTCCACAATTAAACAATAAATATACAAATAAAAATAATCAGTCATTTGAATATATTAGTAAACTTATTTCTAATCAATTGAAATAAGTGATTCATCTTATTGATGATTTTCAATATAGAAGCGAGCAAACTCATTATGGAATACAGAAATGATTTTGCTCGCTTTTTATAGTTATCTTAGTATGACTCATTCGTGTTGAAATTCACTTTACTTACAACTAAGGTTGGAAGTTAGGATCTACAACAGTAGGTTGACCTTGTCGATTAAGCGTTACAATTGAGTAAGTATTACTTTTTGATGGATCTTTAAAGCTAAACACATATCTAAATCCATCTTCTGTTTGTTCTATTGAATAATCATTATATGATTTATTTTCGCTTCCATACATATTAGCTTCATTTTTGGCAATGGAAAGTGCAGTTTCAAAATTTGGTAATTGCTGCAAAGCTTGACTGCGGTCGCCCTCAAATGGAGAAAGATATCGAGCAACACGTGTCGCATTTTCACTTTGGTATGGTGCTACATATTTATTCTGATTATCTTGTACTGATTGCTGTTGTTTATTTTGATTATCCGATAAATTTCCGTTTGAATTTGTTGTTGGTCTTTCGCTTGTTCGTTGCTCTCCTACATTTGGATTTTGATTACTTGTTCGTTCTTTATTATTGTTATTTTCCTGATTGTCTTGCTTATTAATCGTATCATTACGTTTCGAATCTTTTTTTGAGTCATGTTGAGATGATGATTTATCCTTTTGTTCTGTTTTGGAACTATCATCTTTATGACTTGATTCATCATTTCCTCCATTGGAACAGCCTACTAACATTAATGATAAAATCGTTGCACTTGCTAATACTTTTTTCATTTGAAACCGCCTCCTACTTTGTCTCTTTATCATGTTGAATTGAATTTCAATTAAAATATTAAAAAGGGCATAATATTAATTGCTCATTAATATTATACCCTATAATTATTAATTAAGTATGAAATTTATCATTGTTCCTTGATATCCTTATGAATTAAATCTCCAATATATTGAGACGCCTTACCATTATCTACAGAGCAAAATCTATCATAAAATGCATCTATTTTTTCTTGGTATTGCTGTTGCACTTTATCTAAATTTTTTAGTTCTTTAGCTAGGCCATATGGTTCTGTATAAATTGGTCCTGGTAAATCTTTCATATAATTCATATAGAATCCTCGTAATCCTTTATCATATTTGTCTATATCATATGCAAAGAAAAATTGAGGGCGTTTTAAAATACCATAATCAAACATTACTGATGAATAGTCTGTAATTAAACAATCACTTATTAAGAATAATTCAGAGACGTCATTATAGTTTGAAACATCAATTGCAAAATTTTCATAACCGGATAAATCAAGTGCGTTAGAAATGAGATAATGCATGCGTAATAAAATTACATAATCATCACCGAGTTCTTTATAAAGGTTGTCTAAATCAATTTTTAATTCAAACAAATATTTTCCTTTGCTCACAAATTCATCGTCTCTCCAGGTCGGAGCATACATAATAACCTTTTTATCACTAGGTAAATTTAAGTGAGTTCTAATTTCATTTAGATACTCTTGATCATTGGCTCTATTCACTAATACATCATTTCTAGGATAACCTATCTCTAATATTCTCTCTTCATCCATCCAAAAAGCACTTCTAAATATTTCAGTTGAATATCTGTTTGGCGAAATTAAATAATCCCAACGTGATGTTTCACGATTAAAATTACGCTTATACTTTGGAGTCGTAGTGCCCGGCATACGAACCACTTTCATATCATTCGCTAACCGTTTTAATGGTGTACCGTGCCAAGTTTGAATGTACGTTTGATTTTCTTTTTTATTTAAATAAAGTGGTGTGCGGGCATTTGATACCCAATGACTTGCTTCTGAGTAAGCTTGATAATACTCTGCTGAATTACGCTTAACCTTTTCAGCACTACCTGGTACCACATTTTTATCGGGATTCTTAAATGACCATATATAGCGATAATTAGGATAATACTTTTGCATATATTCATAAATATACTTTGGACTATCACTGTAATTCTTACCACCGAACGATTCAAAGACAATCGTTTTCGGTTTAACATTATCTTCTTTATCTGTTAAGTCATACAATGAACGTTCTTTATTTTTTCTTCTTAAAACAATATTTTTAACATGTCGCAACGTTTTTCTAAATTGATTAACTTTAAAAGCTTTATCAGTTTCATTATTCATTAACAAAATTGTTTCAATTTTATTTATTAGTTTTTGATTTTTAACTAAATGAACATGTAAAAATTTCGATAATTCAACAAGCGTATCCTTATGTGTTTGATAGCGTTCATTAATATCATATCGAGTTGGTTCAAATTCATTAGCGATTTTATTTCCCATTTTAGTGACAATAAATTCTCGAACTTTTGGGTTTGTTGCTCGTTTAATGGCATCATAAAAGCTGTTGACGTAATCTTTAAATAAAATATCAAAATTTTGTTCACTTAAAGTAAGTGTTTCAAATGGATCATAGACTTCCCCACGGAAATAAAATGGGAAGTTAAAAATACGAACAAACTTATTTACATACTTCATATACTCAAGAACAAATGACCAATCCACATATGTATTTAAATTTTCATTAAATCGAATATGATGCGCCTTGACAATAGCTGTTCTAAAAATAATATTACAAGCTGACTGTTTTCTTAAAAATGAATTAATATTCCCTTCGGCATTAAAATATTCAACCCTTACTCGATCTAAATCAACAAATTGCGGACGTTGTGTAGTAAAAGAATGTATTGGAGCAATTAAACCATCAGTATCATTAAACTTTTCTAAGTAAAACGTGATTGCATAAGAAGCTAATTCATCATCTGCATCTAAAAACATAAAGTAAGGTGTTTCCACTTCTTCTAATGCAATATTACGCGCATGTGCATGACCACTATTTTCATCTAAATCGATAAATCGAATGTTTTTATCATAGTCTTTAATAGCTTCATCCATTAATTTTTTACTTTGGTCTGTCGACCCATCATTCACAATAATCAAATTAAAATCTTGTGTACGTTGTTGCTTAATACTCTCTAAGCAACCTGTGATATATTCCTCCGCATTATAATACGTGACAATAATTGTCAGTTTATTCATACTATACGTCCTTTCTCTCTATATTAAATCGACAACATCTTATAAAATTTTGGTTGTATGTTTAAATGTCACTATAATAACTATCATTACCTATTAAAAATATAAACCTAATCTGTATATATTGATTGCATTTTTAATTTCGATGACTTCACTTTGAATACAATTACATAGATATTGTACTAAAATTCAACGCTACAATTATATCTAATATTAATGCTAAATGCGAACAATATTAAACATAACCCTAGCTCATTTATATTTTGTGATTGAACTATAAACTTTATTTATAGTTTGTAGGAACATCCAATTCCATAATCAAATCATTATCTACTACACTTCCGGTATAAAACTGATGCGACCCTGTAACTCTAAATCCCCTATTTTTATAAAAGCTAAGCGCTTTAGGATTATGCTCCCAAACACCAAGCCATATTTTCGATTTCCCAAATTTAATAGCTTGATCAATAGCTAGATTGATAAATAATTGTCCTCTTCCACTCCCTTGAAATGCTTCATCAAAGTAAATGCGTTGTATTTCCAAATATGCATGTCCTTTATTTTCAGTCTGAGCATCATTAATGTTCAATTTCAAGAAACCTACTATATTTTGATCAACTTCATAAAAATAATGAAAAGAATTACTTTGTTCCAATTCTTTTCTCAACACATCTATATCATATGCATCACTAAAAAATTGCTTGAAGTCCTCATCACTATAAGATTCTCTAAACGTTGTAAAAAATGTTCTTTTAGCAATTAGTTGTAGTTGCTCTACCTCAGTTATTTGAACACTTCTTATCCTTTCCCCCATTTAAATCCCCCTCTAAAACCTTAAAAAAGTTAATTTTGTGAATTAGATGTGTACATTGACATTTTTGCTATTAATAAGTTTTAAATTTTCAAATTAAATTATACAATGAAAGATGTAAAGTTTGTTAGAAAAGAAGTTTCCTTATATTAAAAATAAAAACAGGGTAATATCAAGGGAACCATGAAAGAATATCTTTAAAATTTAATATTGATTCAATTCATCATTAGAGGAGTGTAGAAATATGGTAGAAAAATTCAAAGCTTTTGTAGTTGATCAAGATGATAACGGTATTGTTTCAAATAGTTATAAAGAACTTACTAAAGATGACTTACCTGAGGGTGACGTTTTAATAAAAGTACATTATTCTGGCATAAATTATAAAGACGCACTAGCCACTCAGGACCATAACAAAATAGTAAAACAATATCCGATGGTGCCCGGTATAGATTTAGCAGGTACCATTGAAGAAACAAATGCTCCAGGCTTTGAAGTTGGAGATAAAGTCATCGTAACAAGTTATGATTTAGGTGTAAGTCATTATGGAGGGTTCAGTGAATATGCACGTGTTAAATCAGAATGGGTGATTGAATTACCTGAAGATTTAACATTGGAAGAAGCTATGATTTATGGTACTGCTGGCTATACAGCAGGTTTAGCTATAGAACAACTTGAAAAATCAGGTATGTCTATTGAAGGTAAAGAAGTGCTTGTACGAGGTGCCACTGGAGGCGTCGGTACGATTTCATTACTCATGTTAAATAACTTAGGGTATGATGTTATTGCAAGTACAGGCAGAGATGATGCTGAAGAAAAACTTAAAAAGCTTGGTGCTAAAGAGGTAATTGGCCGTTTACCAGAAGATAATAGTAAACCATTAGAAAAGAGAACATGGCAAGCAGCTATTGATCCAGTTGGTGGTGAAAACTTACCGTACATCGTCAAACGATTGGATAACAATGGAAGTGTTGCATTAATTGGCATGACTGGTGGTAACAATTTTGAAACAACCGTCTTTCCTTTCATTTTAAGAGGAGCAAGTATAATTGGTATTGATTCAGTATTTACTCCAATTAAACTAAGAAAACGTGTTTGGAGAAGACTTGCAAAAGACTTAAAACCACAACAATTACATGACATCAAACATGTTATTTCATTCGATGAAATCCCAAAAGCTATCGATCAAGTCATCAATCATCATAATACTGGACGTATTGTCATTGATTTCAATGTTTAAATAACTAAAAAACGTCACAAGATGCAAAAGCAAATGCATTTTATGACGTTTTTTCTTTAATATTTAATATTTGATATACATACCTTTTGAATAGGGCTCAGTACTTTTAAATCCAAACTTCTCGTATAATTGATCTGCCGGATAATCTGCTATCAAGCTCACATATGTACCTTCTTCAGCAACACTCTCAATATACTTCATTATTTCATGCATAATTGTCATTCCATGACCCAACCCTTGATATGTATCTTTCACAGCAATATCGACGATTTGGAAAACTGTGCCACCGTCTCCAATCACTCGCCCCATACCAATCAACATATCATTCTCATAAAGGGTCACATTAAAACATGCATGAGGAAGCCCCTTTATTGCCGCTTCAATCGATTTACTACTCATTCCAGCATTAGCTCTTAAATTACAGTAATCCTCGGGACTGGGTGCTTCAAAGTGAATCTTAGTCATTACCTATCACCTATCTGGTTATTTAAAATCTAAATCCACTCTACCAAACATTTTTTAGTATTTCGACTTTATTTTTTAGGTTCTGTAAGAATAGCCTGTCTTAATAAGAAAAACAGTAACAGTAAACCAGCAAGCATACCTGTATGACCTATGCCTGCAAATCCCGCAAACATTTCAGGTGAAAATTTTTTACCAATAACTTGGAATGTACCTTTAACTGTCATCATTGAAATCGTGATTAACACACCTAAATGATACACGAAAAAGAACCAATTAAATAAGTAGTAACTACTTAATTTAAATACTTTTTCAAGTGGTAATAAGAGTAAAAACATAAACATGCCTAAGATAAGTGTATGTGTATGCACTAAAGACAATTGCGTGTCACCCACAAAGTCATGCGCTTTAGTTAATTCTCTGTAGTAAAAGCCACTTAATAAGCCTATGATCATATAAAATAAAAAAGAGTATAATAATCTACGCATAAAGAATCCTCCTTAAGATTATATTATAAAACATATTTGTGTTAGTTAAAGTGACAAAATAGCGACCATAGAATAAACGCAATCAAGTGAGAAAGATATTTGAATTAAATAACTCACATCCTAATCAATCTTAATAAATGATGAATGCAATTTTTAAAATATAGATCTAAGTGGATTGCTTTAAATTAGAAAAATGTATATATATATTTCTAACCCGTTAATGATTACTTTTTAGAACGCGCTTGTTTAAAAAGTGCAATCAACGAAATCACAATTGCCACGATAGCAACTATCCATAAAGCGATAGAATCACCTTGACTTGGGTCAGAATGCGTGTCATTTGGATTTGCTCCTTTTTTTACAGTTGTAGTTGGTGCTGGGTGTTCGCTATCTTCTTTACCAGTCCATCTAACTACATCTCCATTATCATAAGTTTGAATAGCATTCCATTTGAACTTTCCTTCTTCTTTAGGATTTGCCACTACAATAGGGAACTCAATAAATTCGTGTGGACCAATACCTTTACCAGTAGCTGTCCAAGTAACTTTGGTAATATTTCCCTTTTTATCTTTCGAAAAATGATGTTCAAAACCTTGGACAGGTTTAACACTCTCAACGTTTAATCCCTTCGGCACATCTAATTCTACTTTCACTGTATGATCATTTTGCTCAACTGGTACGCGTACATCGTACTTATCATACGACTCAGGTTCGCTTTCGTTTGGATTCAGTGTGACATGTGCATCTGCAAACTTAAAAAATCCTAAACCAAAAAACACTATTAAAGTCAGTGGTAGTAACTTGCGTAACATCGTTTTCCTCCTTAACTAGGTATATTCATTTGACTCATCATAATACCTGCAAAAATTAAAATAATACCGATTAACAACTCAAATATAAGCGCATAACGATTGACCTGTTGGCGCTGTTTCAAAGCTCGCATCGTCTGATACAAACCTAGTAGCATCATTGTCATTGTTCCCACAATTTTTATAATAAGATATATGGACCACGCTTTGATGTTATTCCAAAGTGTTAAAATATTCGTTTCATCAATAGCCATTAAAATCCCTGTAAAAACGAGCATAATCACAGCAATGATATTAACTTTTAAAAGCATGCGTCTTACATTCGTCAACTGATCAGTTTTCACTTTAATAGCATAACAAATGAGATATACGAGTGAACCTAACCATAACGTTAGCCCTATAAGATGAATTGTTCTTATGATGATTGACCATAATGGCACTTGTTGTGACCACACGTGTCCAGACATACTTATCACAGCAATCATAATTATTGAAATGAGCCAGTACCATATTTTTTCCATATCCTTTAATACGAAAAGTATAAACAAAATGATTAGTGAAATAGAGCTTAATATATATGGAAATTGCATTATCACTTCTAATTTAAATGATAAAATATCTTCTAATATATCAGATGTGAGTGTCATCATGTAAACAACGAGACTCACGAGTACTGACATAGCCATAATCCATGCAATTTCTGATTGCTTTGGTAACACATTAAATTGTCTTAATCCTCGTTTCTTAGCAATACCATTTAACCAAAACAAGCCAATAAGTAGAAAGGTTGCACCTTCTGTAACATATCTTAATAATCCAAACCAAAATTTAGACTGTTCATAAAAAGGAGAAGATGTATCTACATCTTTAGCCGTCACTTTTCCTACTGAAAATTCATACGTATCACCAACTTCATGTCCGTCTGCAGATATTGCATGCCACTCAACTTTATTCGTTCCTTTAACAATTTGATCAGATGAAAATACGACTGTCTGTGACCATCCAGTTGTGATTGGTTTAAGGTCTTTAATCTTTTTACCTTTATCATCAAATAAGGTCACACTTGAGTATTTGGTATTCACAGGTTCATTAAACTCTAACTTGATTACTTCTGGTTTGTGTTTAATAATCCCTTGCTGTTGTGGTGTTGATTTTTCTAAAGTCGCATGTGCAGAAACTTGATATTGAAAAATAGGCGATAAAGTTATTAAAAACATAATAACTAACGTAGCACTAAATTTAGACATTATTTTTAACACCGAACCCTCCTCCTTTCATACAAAAATTTTGCTCCGTTTTTCATATTAGACATAATCACTTGTTTTAACAATAACTATTCTAATTTTTTCGAATTAGACACAAATATAAAAATAGAAATTTTAACTAGTAAACTAAATACAAGTATAGATAAATCATAAAGTTAATAAATCAATTAAGAATGTAGCAAAATGGCAATTTGTAATATAAAATAAAGTTTACTCATTTTAGAATCACCTTACTAAGTGATCAACAAAAATTCGAAGATTGAATAAGTTGTATAAAGTTTATTATAATTAACCATACTATTAAATCTTAAGCAATCTGCATATGCCTTAAAGATAAATTATATATTTAATGATTAATGTACAATCTAAAGTTATTAGTAGCTAGATTGATAATATAGCAAAATTCATCTGCTTTTCTTATAACTAACTATACAATAGGAATGTGATTCAACTTTATATATCATATTTAGGCCAAGAGAGTATGATATTTAAAAATTATGTCCGAAGTTTAAGAAGTTTGATGCCACAAATTTAAAAGTTTAAAATTTATTTAACTAACTTTAGTATCATCCTTATTCTAGTGGACTTTGAAAGGAACTATTAATTATGATTACAGCTTATAAGCACGCACTTCATCATCCTTCACAAATTATTGAAACTGAAATCAATCATAGCGCTTCATGGATAAATGTAGTAGAACCAGATAGAGAAGAGATTGAAGGTTTGATGGAATTTTACAATATACCTGAGGATTTTATTCGAGATCCGTTAGACTCTGAAGAGAGTGCACGTATTGAATATGACGAAGATACAGGATACTCGCTAATTATTATTGACTTACCTATCGTCAATTCTACCAATCGACGTGTCTTGTCCTTTGTGACCATCCCATTAGGTATTATTATTGGAAATGGTATCGTTATGACTGTTTGCGATGCTGAAAATGAATTTTTAGAAAACTTTGCTAAACAAGAAGATATTAACTTAAAATTTCACAGTCGATTTGCACTTGAAATACTAACAACAATAGCTAATCACTACAATAGAAATTTAAGATTGCTGAATAAATCTAGGATTCGTATTGAAAGAGAACTCAAAAATAACATTACAAACAAACAGCTTTTTAAACTAATGGAAGTAGAAAAAAGTTTAGTATACTTCTTAGCTGCACTAAAAGGTAACGACACAATTATTAAAAAACTCTTTCGCCTTCCTGCAATCAAACGTTTTGAAGAGGATGAAGAGCTACTTGAAGACTTGGTGATAGAAAACAACCAAGCTATTGAAACAACTGAATTACATCAACGAATACTTGAGAGTATCACTTCTTCGTATGCTTCATTATTATCAAATGATATGAATAACATCATGAAAACATTAACGTTGTTTACGGTTCTTTTGACCCTTCCTACACTCGTCTTTAGTTTCTTTGGTATGAATGTACCCTTACCAATTGATGATCATAGTTACGTGTCTTGGATTATTGTTGTAGGAATTTCACTTATTCTAGTAGCTATCGTTAGTATCTTTTTATGGAAAAAACAAAAGTTATAACAACAAATACCCTTAGTTATAGATTGGCACTCAATCTAACTAAGGGTATTATTATATATTTAAAATTGTGTCAAAATTTTAAGTCCCTACTATGATTCAACAGCTGTCTTATTTGCTTTTCTACGAGAAAGTACTAAAGTGACGACAACTGAAACAAGAAATGCAATTATCATTCCTATTAAGTAATGCAACCAACCAGCGTGTGTAGGATTTATAGATATAAATCCTGGTAATCCAGCTGTACCAAGCGCTATCGCTTTTACTTTGAAGAATGAAATATAAGCAGCACCTATACCTGATCCTGCAACAGCACCTATAAATGGATATCTCAATTTAAGATTGACACCAAACATTGCTGGTTCTGTAATTCCTAGTAAAGCTGAAATACCCGCTGCGGAAGCAACACCTTTTAATTTTTTATTTTGCTTAATGATAAAGAATGCAGCTAAAGCTGCGCCACCTTGTGCAATATTTGACATAGTTGCGATTGGGAAGATAAATGAGCCACCTGTTTTAGTCGCATCAGCAATTAATGTCGTTTCAACTGCAATAAAGCTATGGTGCATTCCTGTAATGACGATTGGCGCATATAATAAACCAAATATAAGTCCACCGATAGCTCCACCAAATTCATATAACCAAGTCAATCCATCAGATAACCAATAACCTAATTGACGAGTGACAGGTCCTACAAATAAAAATGTTATAAATGCTGTAATAAAAATTGATAATAATGGTGTCAATAAATTATCTAACACAGTTGGAATAACCTTACGTAACCATTTTTCAATTGTAGCTAAAATATATGTTGCTACGAGCATAGGTAATACTTGTCCCTGATAACCAACTTCATTAATATGTAGCCCAAAGACATCCCAATGTGGAATAACTTTTCCTGCTTCTAAAGCTTTTGGAAAATCATATGCACTCATCAATCCAGGGTGAACGAGTATCATACCTAGCGCTGCACCTAAATAAGGATTGCCACCAAATCGCTTAGCTGCGCTAAAACCAATAAGTATTGGTAATAACGTAAAAGGTGCATTTGCGAATATATTAATCATATCAGCCAAGCCAGAAAATTGACTATGCACATCTATGATAGATTTACCATCATAGAACAAATCTTTAGCTGTGAAAATATTATTTAATCCCATTAACAAACCACCAGCTACAATAGCCGGAATAATAGGAACAAAGATATCAGATAACATTTTCACAAATTTTTGGAATGGATTCATATGCTTAGATGATTTATCTTTAACTTCTGAAGTCGTAGATGCTTCTTTTCCAGTTATTTTTTCTAATTCATTAAATACTTTATTTACTGTCCCTGAACCTATAATAATTTGGTATTGACCACCTGTAGAGAATGTTCCTTTGACGACATCCATATTAGACAAGGTATCTTCATCTACTTTACTCTCATCGTTTAGTACTAAACGTAATCGAGTTGCACAATGTGCCATTGCATCTAAATTTTCTTCACCGCCAATTGCTTTAAGTATTTCTTCAGCAGATTTTTTATAACTCATATTCATCCTCCTTTTAGAACCGGTTCCAATCACTTACTTATATTGTAACCGGTTCCAATCATTTACACAATACCCCTATTCATTTTTCTTGAAAAATATTAAACTAGCTTTAATATCTGCAGTTAAATCAATATCACTATGGAGGGTCTTTAGTTGAAAGAACGCGGAAAAATAGAAAAATTGTGGCGTGAGGAAAAATATCGTGTGTTATTTCATGATCAAAATGCATATCATTCGATAAGAACGTTACTAAAATCACCTACCACATTGGATGAAGTGGAAGAACATATTGCGCACGCTTTAACCATTACACCGACCAAAGGCTCAGTCATCAATGCTTTTGAACATATGTGGGGGTACTTCAAAAAACAATGTACACAATATGAAAAACAACATAGTCGAGAATTAAAGGAGTTGTATATTGAAAATCAAATTGACTATTTTGAACTGTTGTCTTTTTTAAAAAAATTAGCAGATAAATATGCTGTCGAGTACTTACAACAAAGTACTATACTCAATATTACAAACTGAAGTGACAAAATCATTTAACAATTATGTTACGTCATACAAGATGAATACGTAAAAACACATCTTTATTTATATGTCATATTTGGTTTGAACATAAAAAAACTGCCGGCACAGTGGTTTAAAACTTTGCAGGCAGTTTAAAATCTGTACATATCGTTTATACAGAAAATCTTGCGAAAATGTACGCCTATAGATGATGACATCTATATGAGAATTCTACTTATCAAATCACTCACATTTATAGTTTATAAGACAATGGAGTTTATAAGTATGTTTGAGACTATGTCCTTAAACTATTTGTTGAAAAGAATTAAAAGCGATATGAATACTTAATAAAATCTAAAACTTTTCGGCGAACACCATGACAATGCTTAAAATTTAAATTAAATGTTACTTTGGGGGAGAGTCATTTTAATTTAAAATTCTAATTGTTGCTACTTCAATAATGAACATAAACTTATGGTACATTTAAAACGTGCATCGATGTTGATTCTTGATGTTGAAATAAAATGTTTAACTTTCATCAAAACTACCCATATACTAATGTTTATTCATCTTAATTTAAAAAATTAATAATCAAGAAATAGAATTTTAATGGAGTTGTTTTCAGATCATGGTGCTTGTGTTTTCTAGTTGTTAAATTCATTGATGTAATTGGAAAAGTTTTAAAAGATTACATAAGCATGAAACATTTTTACTCAATTAGTAATAAGTGCTAAATAATGACACATCTAACATGTTGAGTCTTGTTATGGTCGATATCCCTTTTATTGTTCTTTCGATTAACGTTGAAATGAGCAGCGTACATTTAATTACAGTGACTTCGTTTTATAATTCATTCGAACTTCCCCTAAACCTCTAAATTACTCTTTTAGATTTTTAAAAGGAAACGAAATCTAACATTAATTATGTAGTAAAAATCTCTTTTTGACTCTATCTAAATTTTCCAAAATAATGACCCTATATTCCTAAATCAACTTTTATATTGTGCGAAACTTATAATTTCTAACAATTTTCTATATTTAGCCAAGAAAAATTTTATTTTTTACTATTACTATTTCTTTATCAATCGCTTATAATTACATTTATTATTCTATCAAAACAACTAAATAATTGAGCGAAATAGATATACACGGTCACATTTAAATTTAGTTATTCAATTCATTCAAGGAGCTAATGTAATATACAATGACATGTTTTTTAAATATATATAAAGAATATCATTCTCCCCCTGAACGCAATATTAATAGAATTATTCTAATGTTTTCACTTACAAATGACTTAAAAATCACAATAAATGGTGAAACAAAAGATTTAGGTAATCATATAGCTATCATTAATCAATCTGACATCTATTTTATTAATAGTGCTTCGAATCTCGTATTACTTTCTATTCCAGTTATTTATTTTTATAGTAAAGACAATAAATTTTTTAAATGTTATTTTGACAGGCATTTATTACAATCAAGCAGTTTTGTTAAAACAATTATTTTACAAGCTATTCAACATTTAATAAAAGGAGAAAATCAAGATGAGCAATCCATCTCTAAAATAATACAGACGCTTCTAAAAGAAGCAGTCATTCGATATAAGAAAAAATATATTCCTCAAATTGCAGTTAATCATTCAGTGTTTACTGAAGGATTAACATTTATTCATTCAAAAGTATCACAGTCACTCTCACTACGAGAAGTAGCTCAACATTGTAATATATCTGAATCTTATTGTTCTAACCTATTTGCAAGATATCTTAATATGAATTTTAAAGATTATTTTACAAGCTTAAAAGTGATTGACTCTATAAAAAGGCTACTTTCATCTGAGGACTCGATTAACGCTATTTCAGAACAATCTGGATTTAGTAGTCATACCAATTTTACAAATCAATTTAAAAATTATTTAGGTTGTAGCCCAAAACAATACCGAACGCTTAACTCTAAGTTAGACCCCTTACCTTCGATAAGTTTTAGTGATACTGACTTTTCACAATATATTGAATTAATTAATCAATTTGAGTTTAGTGATCATTTGGCTACTGAAACAACTGAAAGAGATATCAATGAATTTTATCCTCAAGATCAGACTAAAAACTCTAAAGCGTTTATACGTTTTCAAAATTTCAACGAATTATTTCAATTTGTTTTTAATGAATATTACAACATTGATCTTACCTCCATGCCACAAGCTGTAATTTTTATCAATGATATTACTGATATTTCGACGCGAGAGGTGAACTTTAATTTATTAAATCGATGCTTTGAAAAATTATTCGAAAAAAATATAGGTTTAGCCATGAGATTAACATCTACAAATGAATTTGAATCTATCAAAGAAATAATTTTATTATTTCTTAATAGCCACCAAGATTATAAAATGAACAAAAAAATGGTTAAATTTATGTTAGTCTTTGATACTGAGAGTTTGTCAGTGAACGATATACATTTATGCCATTTAAAAATTAAAAATAAAAATAAGGCTATTCGTTATAGTATAACTGTTGAAGGATTACTACACCAAAATTCTTCTATTGATCGAACTTATGATATGATGAAGCGATTGAATTTCGATTACTATTTTATAGACATTGAAAATCTAGAAACCAAAAACTCATTAATTACCAAACGTAAATCGTACTTACATTCGTCCACACACTTTGAAAATTATAAACAATTTATATTAGATTCTGGTATACCTTCAACTAAATTTGTTTACAATAATTTATCTTTAAAGTGTTTTAAATATACAAACAATGGTACTTATCCACTTCAATTATCTGACCTTGTTTGTCATTTAGTCGCATTAATGCGTTACGGGGGTGGTGTAAGTTATCAACTGATAGAAGATGAGAGCCCTTTTATTGCCTTATTTAATCGTTATGGTAGTCCTCTACCTCTCATGCACCTCTATAAATTAATTGAATCATTTTTAAATGAACCTTTAGAGATAGCCAACAATTTTTTAATGAGTCGCAAAGATGGTAACTATCACTTTTTATTATTTAATAAAATAAATGATCGTTATCTATCTGATAGTCAACAGCGCTACGTATTTAAAAATACATTATCAACCAACTCATTAATTATTATTAAAACGTTAAATCATGAGCATGGCGCAATTCAAAATCTTCTACCACAAACTAAACAACAATTTTATATTGAACGTAGTATTCTTGATGAACTTGATAAATCAAATCAACCAAAAACAGAATTAGCTATACAACATGACCATCATCTTCCTTTCCAAGTCACCTTAAAACACGATGAAGTCAAATATATTTGTTTTAAACCTTCTTAAAAATCATCATAAGGTTGTATCGTTTAAATTATGTGTGATAAGGATATACACAATAATAAGGAGATGATAATTTTGAATAAACAACAAGTGACAAGAGCAATAGAAAAGGTATTAAGTTCTTCAAAAATTGGTGTCCTATCAACTGCACATCATAATAAACCTAATAGCAGATATATGGTCTTTTACAATGATGACTTAAACTTATATACAAAAACGAATATCAATTCACTAAAAGTCGAAGAAATAGAAAATAATCCTGATGCTCACATTTTATTAGGCTATAACGAAACAACAAATAATAGCTTTGTTGAAATAGATGCCACTATAGAAGTTGTCAAAGATCAAAAAGTTATTGATTGGTTATGGGAAACTCAAGACAAAACATTTTTCAATTCAAAAGAAGATCCAGAATTATGTGTACTCAAAGTTATACCGCGTTCAATTAAATTAATGAATGATGATGAACTAGATACGCCAGCTACAATTGAATTATAAAGTCATATCAAAATTTACCGTATTATAATCATTTTAGATTATGATGCGGTTATTTATTGTCCATTTTTTGTCAATCATATCATCAAGCTCCATTTTATAAACTTTATTTTCTTTATACTACAATATATAATTGCAAAATGACTTAAAATTATGTATAAATGAATTAATATAGATAAAGGAGTTTTCAATAATGAAAAATAAAAAAGGATTAGGTATAGTCCTTATCGCAGTTATGGTTATTGTATGTATTGTACTAGTAATCATGATGTTCGTGGGTGGTAAAAAAGATTCATACTACGGTATTATGAAAGATAGCACGACTATCGATAAAATGATTAATACGAAAAATGAAAAGATTGAAAAAAACGTAGAATTACCAAAAGATGCTAATGTGTCAGTTAATAAAGAAGATTTTGTCATGCTTTTTAAAGATGAAAAGACTGGAAAAATTACTAAAGTTAAGAAAGTTGATCACGATGACGTACCTCATGGTTTAATGTCAAAAATCCATGATATGGGTAATATGAAACACGGAATGTAGAAGTATTAAAACTTGCATTTAAATTAGAACAATTTAGCACAAAGATGATTTTAAACTAAAAAGTCATTTTTGTGCTTTTTAAATTTACATTTTTTAAAAATGCATAAGAGCCACTATCAATCATAAATTGTTTTGCTTTTGTTTACATTTTTTAAAATGCATAAGAGCCACTATCAATCATAGATTGTAAGTGGCTCTAAAATGTCAGATATATAAATTTTTTAAATTGAATTTAAGTAGTTTCGACCTTTCTCTTTATCATAAACGTTTTCCCATTTAGCAATAACAACTGTTGAGAGTGCATTACCAATAACATTAACACATGTACGTACCATATCTAATAAACGATCAACGCCAATAATTAAAGCAAGACCTTGTGCTGGTATGTTCATAGAACTTAATGTTGTTAATAAAACTACAATAGATACGCCCGGCACTCCAGCCATACCTTTTGAAGCAATCATAAGTGTGGCCATTAATACAAGTTGTTGAGTTAATGATAAATGCATATTATACATTTGAGCAACAAATAAAGCAGCTATAGATTGATATAAAGCTGAGCCATCTAAATTAAATGAATAACCGATAGGGATAACAAATGAAGTAACATCTTTTGGCGAACCAAAACGTTCCATTTTCTTCATCATAATCGGCAATACTGCTTCTGAACTTGAAGTAGAAAAGGCAAGTAACAATTCACTTTTAAGTATCTTCATGATTGAAAAAATACTTATTCCAACCATTCTTGCAACAATTCCTAACACTACGATAACAAAGAAAACCATAGCAAATACTACAACAACTAGTAATTTAAATAATGGAATTAATGCTGAAGCACCAAAAGTCATTACTGTCGTACAAATAAATGCAAATACTCCAATTGGAGCTAATTTTAAGATTTTATTGATCATCCAAAATACAGCTTCTAAAGTACCATTTAAGAATCCTTTAACGGGTTCTGCTTTTTCTCCTATCGCAGCTAATCCTAATCCAAAAAATACTGCGAAAAAGATAATCGGTAATAACTCACCTTTTGCCATAGATTCAAATAAATTCGTTGGCACAATATGAACTAATGTATCTATAAGATGATTACCATAAGTAGTCGCTTGTTCTGCTGAATGTGCAGATGATTGATATTTAGTAATATCGCCTTTAGGTAATTTATCTGGATCTAAACCTGAACCTGGTTTGAATAGATTACCAATGATAAGACCTAAACCTATGGCGATAGTTGTAATAATCTCGAAATAAAGGATTGCTTTCCATCCATAGCTTCCTACCTTTTTAGAATCCCCTAAATTTGAAATAGATAAGGCTAATGAACAAAATACAATCGGAATGATGATCATCTTAATTAAATTTAAGAATACATCACCAAATGGCTTAATATAATTTGCAACATCATCTTGTCCATATAGTAATAGACCAGCGATGACACCGAGTACCAAAGCAATAATTACTTGCGTTGGTAGACTTATTTTTTTCTTGAATAGAGCCATTATGCAAACTCCCCTTCATCTGACATCACTTAATTATATCAGATAACATCAAAATAGCTATATAATTTTTCCCACTAGAAATATATGCATGTTGCATTTCTTCCTATTAAAAACGCCAATAAAAAACACACAGCTCTATGTTTAAATAAAACTGTGTGTTAATCCTTTATTTAGAAGGTTTATATTTTTGATCAAAATCACTATGTTTTGCTTTTTTAATACTTTTCTTCGTTTCGCTATCAAAACCTTCAATGAATATTCCTTTTGAAGTACTGATAGGTTGAATCACATATGTCACGTTAGGTTCATCTTTGAAAACGACTTCTTTATAGTATAGTCCCTTTTTAGTGCTATATGATGTTTTGTCTTTTTTCACTTTATCATTAAGATGATGGTCGCTCATATAGCTATCAATCAGTTCAAGATTTTTATGACCTTGATAAGCTTTGAGTCCGAAGAAAAATGCAATTGCTAATATTAGAGAGATAATCAAAATAATGATTACCCTAAAAATAACTTGTTTCTTACTCATTATTATAGAAACTCCTTTTATCTTATCAAACACAATTATAGACGATTAATTCGTATAGAAAAGAAAGATTTAGTTAAATTGTAACAAAATGTTCGTTTGTAAATGTGAAAATTTTAAGAAGTTTTATAAAAATTCCCTTACATCATCAATCGGAAGTCTCACTGAATCGTGTGCATCTTGTGCTTTTTTACCTATAGCAATCGCTAAAACTGGCACATATCTGTCAGAATCATAACCGATAATATCCGCAATATTTTCTTTATCGAAACCACCAATAGGGTTTGTATCGTAACCGTGAGCTTTTGCTGTAAGCATTAATTGCATTGCCATTAAACTACTATCTATATTCACAATATCTTTCATGCCTTCTCTAGATAAGTTTTTATAATAAGGTAATATCCAATCTAACAGTTGTGCTTTGATATCTTCCGTCATCAATTGTTGTTCTACAGCATCGCCATAAATCTGTTCAGCTTTTTCGTAGTTTTGTAAATCTCCAAAAATAATTAACATAGCTGAGGATGTAGTTAACTGTCTGGAATTGAATCCAAATGATTCTTTAACTTTTTCTTTCATTTCATCACTTTCTACAACAGCAATTCTCCATGGTTGCATATTAACCGATGAAGGTGCTTGTGTTGCTTTAGTAATGATTTCATCCATTTCTTCTCGAGAAATTTTATAATTCTCGTCAAAAACCTTTACTGATTTTCTACTGTTAAGCACTTCGTTAAAGTCATTGATACGTGTCAATTTTCACACCCCTCCAATTTTAAAAAAATTACTTTGTTATCAAATTAAACTCATTCAAATATTTGATAAATTTAATTTAAAACAATTTGAATTATAGTGATGAAATCAGTACTTGACAAGTGATACGCTTCATAATATTGTTACCTTAACAAGGAGTGATTAAATGTATGTAGAGAATAGTTATTTGAGCAAACAATTATGTTTTTTATTTTATGTTTCCTCTAAAGAAATCATCAAAAAATATACAGATTACCTAAAAGAGTATGGTCTTACATATACAGGTTATATTGTATTAATGGCGATAGAAGATGATGAGAAACTTAACATTAAAAAACTAGGCGAAAGAGTCTTCTTGGATTCTGGCACGCTAACACCATTATTAAAAAAATTAGAGAAAAAGAATTATGTCATTCGAACTCGTGAAGAACAAGATGAACGTAACCTTCAAATTTCTTTGACAGAACGTGGCAAGGATATTCAAAATGTTCTTTCTGATATTTCACAAAGTGTTTTTAATGAATTTAATATTACTCAAGAAGAAACCCAAAATTTAGTTGAAGACTTGCAAAATTTTGTAACGAAAAATTTTGATAAAACAGTGGAAAAGTGATACTTATAGAGACTAGAGACAAAAGTAAGCTTTTTAAATACAACAAAACTTTCAACTTTAGCAATAGCGACACAATTTAATAGTAATAGTATGTCTAAAGTAAGCTTTTGTCTTATTCTCTCGTACAGTCAGTATATTTTTTTACACCTAATTCCTACTAAACTTATCTAAATACCTCTTTTTTACAAGTTACATCACTTTATTTATACGTTATCAATTACAAACATTGTAGAGATCACTAGTGAATGATTATAGATAATTTAATAATTATCCATTTTAACATCTGAAAATGTAAATTAAGTTGGTATTTAAATAGACTATCAAGATGTAGTGTTGTTTGTTTCGCTTCATATAAAGGAGGTTGAAAGAAGCAATTGTATAGCTATTTTGATGGAAGTAGAGGGTGTGATAGTAAAATCAGTTATTCACACATATAACAACGTGGAATTATGTTAAAACATTAAGATATACGTATTTTTTTAAATGATCTATCAACTGCCAATGTCTTAAAAAGATGATTGTTTCCTAATTCATTGATAGTCTTTGGTTCAGTATGTGTATGACAACTGACTGTTAGTTATTTCATTCTACTGAAACGAAAAACAGCAAAATTTTTTGAATCATTTATTTTGATATTAAACAAAAATGTGCCCTAATTTGAACAAACTTTAATGCTCACCTTAGGACACAATTTTTATTTATATACGAACAGCTTTTTCTTTTTTATTTAAATGAATCATTGTAATAAGAGCAATTACACCAAATATAGCTAAGAAGAAGAAAGCGAGATGACTTGAACCAGTGATACTCGTCACAAAAGTAATCACTAGTGGTGGGAAGAAACCACCTAGTCCCCCCATCATGGATACAATACCATTCGCTGAACCTGCTTCTTTAGAAAAGTATGAAGGTACTAATTTAAATATTAAACCATTACCTATACCCGCACAGATACTAATTGCTAAACAGCCTATTGTAAACAGAACAATATGACTAGATAAGCTTAAAATAAGTGCACCAATAATCATTATCACGAAGTCGATGATAAGCGCTTGTACTGCATTAAATTTATCACCTATAACTCCGCCAACGGGTCTCAGGAACGTCGCTAGTGCTATAAATATACCTGAACGAATACCCGCATCAACTTTATCAATACTAAAATGATCAACTAGGAAGTTCGGTAAAAAAATCCCAAAAGCCACAAAAGCTCCAAAAGTAATAAAATACCACAAACTTAAATAATACAACTTATAATTCTTAGATAGGTCTTTGACTTGAGCCATCAAAGGAATCTTCACTTTTGGCTCATTTTTATCCCCTAAAAGAAACATTAAAATTGCAAATATACTAAGAATAATTAAATAACTACGTACTGTATTTTGCCACCCAATTGCACCTGCTAACACTGGGGCACAAAATGAGGATACTGCAGTACCAATATTACCTACACCATATATACCATTTGCTAAACCAACTTTGTCTTTTGAAAAGTATTTGGGTACAGAAGTAACACCCACTGAAAAAATTGCGCCACCAATTCCTAGAAAGAATCCTGATAGCATTAGCATACCGGGTGATTGAGCTTGACCTAAAAGAAAAATTGGAAGTAATAATACAATAAAACTCCAGAAAAACACCCATTTAGCTCCTACAATATTAGTTAAGTACCCAAATGGCACACGTAGTACAGAACCTAAAATAACAGGAATAGCTAAAATGACAGATATTTGTCCCGGAGAAATATCAACATCTTGTGAAATAAATGGCATTAATGGAGAAATGATACTCCATGCCATAAAACCAGCGACCAAACTCAATGTCTGTAACGTAAGCTGAGAAACACCCTTTTTCATGTTCATTTTGATTCACCTTCATCTGATTTAATTATAAGGTGTATTGGTACTTTGTGAGGGCTTAATAAGAGGTCAAAATTAATCATATAAAACAAAATTATAAACAAAGTACCAATCACAAATACATTTTAATATGTTTGTGAAATTATGAACATAAGGATATCCCCTGATTCTACTTTTATTTTTCCCTATATAAAGCTACAAAAAAAGGACTACTTAGCCATAGACTAAGTAAGCCCTAATAATCAATCATGATATACTTAAAATTCTAATAATTTTTTCTTTAAGGCATATTCAACTAATTCAGGTTTACTCTTTAAATTTAGTTTCGTCATAATATGCGTTTTATGTGCTTCTACCGTTTTCACTGATACAAACAACTTTTCTGCAATATCTTTATTGCCATAGCCTTTAGCTATAAGAGGTAATATTTCTAACTCTCGTTTCGATAAAATTTTAAATGGATCTGAAGAGGATGATACTTCATCCGTTTGAGATTGATTGACAAACTCATTGACTAAAGACGTCGTCAATTTCATATCAACATAAGTTTCACCTTGATATACTGTACGTACGGCCAATATTAATTGCTCATCAGGTGAATTCTTTAAAATATATCCTTTAGCACCACTTTTTAACACATGAAATAAATATTCTTCGTCATCAAACATCGTAAGTATTAAAATTTTAGTTTCAGGAAAACTTTCAGAAATTTTACTGGTTGCGATTAAGCCAGACTCTCCTGGTGGCATGCTCAAATCTAATATTAAAACATCTGGTTGATGTTCTAACACTTTTTGGTAAGCTTCAACCCCGTCAGCTGCAGTTGCAACAACTTCCATATCTTCTTGATAATTTAATATCATTGAAAATCCTGTCCTAACAACTGCATGGTCATCCGCTATAACTATTTTCACTTCAATTCCCCCAACTTACATCATCAACTTAAATCGGTATATCTAATGTAATTATAGTACCTCTATTAATATGTGTCTCTATATTAACGTGACCGTTAACTAAATCTGCACGTTCTCTCATCCCGTATAATCCAAGTCCAGAGCCTTTAGGATGATGATCTAAACTAAACCCCTTACCTCGATCCACAACCTCTGCTACAAGCTGCTTACCATCACTATGCGTACTTACCTCAATTTCATTAACCCCAGCATACTTTAGAGCATTAAATAACCCCTCTTGAACTACACGATAAACAACTGTTTCAATTTCACTATCAAACCGCATGCCTTTAATGTTTGAATCATATTTAATATGCATACCATAATTTTCTTCAAACTGTTTAAAATATGATTTAAAAGCTGCTTCAATACCTAAATCATCGAGAGAAGAAGGTCGTAATTCAACAGACATATTTCTAATATCATCAATAAGCTGTGATAATAGTCCTTCTATACGTTGAGATGTTTCAGCTAACACCTTATCCTTGTGCTTATACTTCAAAAGCCTTAGTTCAACATCTATATTGAGCATATCCTGTATTACACTATCATGTAATTCTCTAGAAATACGCTTCCGTTCATTTTCTTGTGCTTGAATTGAACGATGTAACATTTTTTGTTGATACATCTTTTCTTGCCTTTCAATTTGGGGCGCCACATTCTGTAATGTAAATGCACTAATACCTCTTTGTTCATCAATATTTTGATACATAGCTGTAAAAGGCTTAATTTCGTTATCTTTTGTCTTCATAAATACTTGGAAATTTGAATGTTGTAATTGCGTTGTTTCTAAAAAACAATCTTTACACGATTGTACATCATATTCATTAGAGTATCCTTCACATCGATGACAAATCGCATTTGTCATAGCATTATAATTATCTTCTTCAGTTAAAATATCTTTTGCTGCGTCATTCATAGCAATAATTTTTCCATACCTATTAACAAATACAATTTTCTCGTTCGTGGTTTCATAATAATTCTTAAGTAATTGCTCTAAACTTAAATCAGTTTGCTCCAACATATTTACCACCTAGTTTATTTCTGTAAAAATACCGATTTGTTTTTCAATATTAAGTTGGTCCAATGACTGAGGTAACGGCTGATGATTTCTTTGACCTAATAGTAAAACGCCATACATTGAATTTTCTAACCATAAAGGTACTGCAACTACAGCTGTCAATGACTCACTAAGAATGATTGGAAATTTAACTTTCTCTTCTGGAGATAAAGCTGTATCTACATCAGCAATAACCATACGTTTACCGGTTTTCATCACCATTCCAGCAAGCCCTCTACCCTTTCTCAAAGTGATAAGTTTATATCTATCATTTGTATTACCTGAAACATATTGCCATTTAATTGGTGATGAAGTGTGATGATAATCATATAAAGCGATACCACCAAAATCATAACCCTCTTGCGCTCTCAACTTATCTAAATTCATTTGTAAATGTTGATTATGTTTTAAAGATTCTGGTTCCACACTTTCACCTCATAATAAATTAAATTTTGTTTTTGCGATAAACAATGTATCTTCTATTCATATAAGACAGTGGTACACTCCAAACATGTACTAAACGAGTAAATGGCCAACACGCAAATACTGTAAACCCTAATAATATGTGCAGTTTAAACGACCAAGGCACGTTTAACATTAAGTCAGCATTTGGAGAAAACATGAATAAATGTCTAAACCATATCGCAATGGTTTGACGATAATCAAATTCAGGTTGAATCGCATTGGTTACAAGCGTAGAATAACAACCCATTATTAAAATAATCAACAAAACGAGATTCACGAATATATCTGAAAATGAACTTAATCGTCTAACATTTTTGATGGATAGTCGTCTTAAAGTTAGCAACAACATTCCTATTAATGTTATTATACCAAAAACACTACCTATATAAACTGCACCTATATGATAGATATGATTATTTACACCTATCGCCTCTAACCAATTAGCGGGAATCAATAATCCCACAACATGACCAAAGAACACCGGAATAATACCTAAATGAAAAAATAAACTTCCCCATTTTAATTGTTTCTTTTCAATCATTTCACTCGACTTTGCTGTCCATGAAAATTGATCGTATTTATATCTTGCGATATGTCCAATAACAAATATTGCTAAACATAAATATGGATAAATAACCCATACAAATTGATTAAGCATGATTTTCCACCTCTTTCAAAGGCATGATACACGCTTTTAACGTTTTTCTTAATGCACTGACAACATATGCATAGGGATTATTGTTTTCAGCAAGGGTATTTGCCATTTCATATGTGCCATCTTCAATAATCATAATGACTAGTTTAAGGTTTTCCTGTGCTCGACTATCATTTTTAAAATCAGCAACTTGCAAAAACTGTAGCATCAATGGAAGAAAATCAGATAATTCATTATCAACCATTTTTAGTCCAAACATTTCGTATAAAACCTTCAATTTAGCTAGCATTTGTCCACGTTCCTTTTGCGTGTCAAATTTATTAAATGTCATATAGAGTGGGTGTTTTTTACTAAAATCAAATGTATCTGTATAGATAGCTTTAATTTCTGACAAAGTATAATTCATCATGATTTCTCTATATGCAAGCAATTCTTCATAGCCAGGATGAGACTTAGAAATGGTTTCTTCAAATATTTTTGGGTGAAATGTCACTTTTTCTGGAAAATTCATTTGTTGACCAAGATAGCCTAAGCTATCTTGGTATTGACTTAATTGTTCAAGGTTAATCACGGAAGATCCCTCCATAGAAATTTTCATTATAAATTTCTTGTCCAGTTTTACCTGATTGAACTGCAACACCACAACCTTCACAATTAGAGCCAAAGTACTCTCCACCATAACCTTGACTTCCTTGCGCTTTATAAGTATCTAAATATGTTTCTTTATGAGAAGAAGGCACAACAAAACGATCTTCATATTTAGCAATACCTAGTAAGCGATACATTTCAGTCATCTGTCTTTCAGTAAGTCCTAATCGTTCTAATTTAGATGTATCGAAAGGTTGGTTTGTTATTTGAGAACGCATATAACTTCGCATCATCGCCATTTTTTGTAAGCCCTCTTTAACAGGTTCTGTGTCGCCAGCAGTTAATAAATTTGCTAAGTATTGAATAGGTAAACGCATTTCTTCAATAGCTGGGAAAATCATGTCTGGATTTTGACCTGCATTTTCACCTTCGAAATAACTCATAATAGGACTTAAAGGTGGACAATACCATACCATTGGCATAGTTCTAAATTCAGGATGCAATGGAAAGGCCATTTTATATTCTATTGCCAATTTATACACTGGTGAATTTTGAGCTGCTGTGATCCATTCTTGATTTATTCCATCTTTTTCAGCTTGAGCAATGACTTCCTCATCAAATGGATCAAGGAATAGGTCTAATTGTTTTTCGTATAAGTCTTTTTCATCTTTAGCTGAAGCCGCTTCTTGAACACGATCTGCGTCATATAATAAAACACCTAAATATCTCATACGTCCTGTACAAGTTTCTGAACATACAGTTGGCATACCAGCTTCGATTCGTGGGAAACAAAATGTACATTTTTCAGCTTTATTCGTTTTCCAGTTAAAATATACTTTTTTATACGGACATCCAGTCATACAGTATCTCCAACCTCGACAGGCTTCTTGATCGACGAGTACGATACCATCCTCATCTCGTTTATACATAGCTCCTGATGGACAAGATGCTACGCAACTTGGATTTAAACAGTGTTCACATAGTCTTGGTAAATACATCATAAATGTCTCATCGAATTGGAATTTAATATCTTCTTCTATTTTCTGAATATTTGGATCCTCTGGTCCTGTAATGTGGCCTCCAGCTAAATCATCTTCCCAGTTTGGTCCCCATTTAAGATTCAATCTATCACCTGAAATTAAAGAGTGTGCTGTCGCCACGGGAGAGTGTTGTCCTTGTTTGGCATTGGTCAAATGTTCATAGTTATATGTCCATGGTTCATAATAATCTTGAATGAGTGGCATGTCAGGATTATAGAAGATTTTACCTAAAGCAATCTTTGACCATCTATTACCAGATTTTAATTCAAGCTTTCCTTTTTTATTTAGCACCCAACCACCTTTATATTGTCCTTGGTCTTCCCATCTTTTTGGATATCCTACGCCCGGTTTCGTTTCTACGTTATTAAACCACATATACTCTGCACCAGGTCGATTTGTCCATGTGTTTTTACATGTCACACTGCAAGTATGACAACCAATACATTTGTCTAGATTCAATACCATTGCAACTTGTGCTTTAATCTTCAAGCCAATTGACCTCCTTCATTTTTCTAACAGCTACATACTCATCTCTTTGATTTCCAATTGGTCCATAATAGTTAAAGTGATAACTAATTTGTGCATATCCTCCTACTAATTGAGTAGGTTTCAAGTGAATACGAGTAGGTGCATTATGAGAACCTCCACGAGTATCAGTAATTTCAGAACCAGGTGTCTCTATGTGTTTATCTTGTGCATGATACATAAACATTGTGCCTCTAGGCATACGATGAGATGTTACAGCTCTGGCAGTAACAACTCCGTTTCTGTTGTATACTTCTAACCAGTCGTTATCATTAATGCCATGGTCAGCAGCGTCTTCATTTGAAATCCATACAACTGGCCCACCTCTAAACAATGTCAACATGCGTTCATTATCTTGATAAGTTGAATGAATGTTCCATTTTCCATGAGGTGTAAGGTATCGAAGCACTAATGTATCTTGTCCACCTTTAACTTTTTTATCACGAGCACCAAATACCATTGGAGGTAAAGTTGGTTTATATACCGGTAAACTTTCTCCAAATTGTTGGAATACCTCATGATCTATATAATAACTTTGACGTCCAGTTAGCGTTCTAAATGGCACTAAACGTTCCACATTAGTTGTAAACGGTGAGTAGCGTCTTCCATCTTTATTAGAGCCAGGGAATACTGCAGTTGGAATCACTTCTCTTGGCTGAGAAGTAATGTTTAAAAATGATATCTTTTCAGAAGCACGTTCTTTAGAAATATCTTTAAGTTCCATACCTGTTTGATTTTCTAAATCTTCATATGACTTTTGTGATAATTTGCCGTTTGTAGCAGAGGATATATTCAAAATGACATCTGCTACTTTTCTCGCTGTATCTATTCTCGGTCTATCATTTTTAACTGAAGTAGTATTATCATCATTCCAAGTTCCAACCATACTTTTAAGTTCTTCGTACTCTTCACTAACGCTATAACTCACCCCATGGGCACCTATTTTTCCTTTTTCTAGTTTTGGACCAACAGTAACGAATTTATCGTAAATTTGTGTATAGTCTCGCTCTACTATAGAAAAATTAGGCATTGTTTTACCTGGTACACCTTCAATTTCTCCCTTAGACCAATCTTTTACAATACCGTATTCAGTTGAAATTTCTTGTTTAGAATCATGTCCTAATGGCGTAGTTACGACATCTTTAAATTTACCTGGAAGATAATCTTTGGCCATTTCTGAAACAGCTTTACTTAGAGTTTTATAAATATCCCAGTCCGAACGCGATTCCCATAATGGGTCGATTGCTGGATTAAATGGATGAATAAATGGATGCATGTCTGTTGAAGATAAATCATGTTTTTCATACCAAGTTGCAGCAGGTAAAACGATATCTGAATATAATGGCGTTGCAGTCATTCTGAAATCAAGTGATACTAATAAATCAAGTTTCCCTTCTGTATCCTCGCGCCATTTAATTTCCTCTGGTTTATCATTTTCATTTGGCTCTGCCATTAAACCAGAGCGCGCACCTAACAAGTGCTTCATAAAGTATTCTTGTCCTTTAGCTGAACTAGAAATTAAATTAGATCTCCATACAAATAATGTTTTAGGATGGTTTTTTCTTAAATCTGGATCTTCTATCGCAAATTGTGTATCTTTATTTTTAACTGATTCAATCGCTTTTTGTAGGATAGCTTCATTTGAATCATCACCTTCATCTTTAGCTTCTTCTCCAAACAATAGACTGTTTTTATTAAACTGTGGATATGAAGGCAACCAACCCATACGAGCAGCCGTTACATTGTAATCAGCTGGATGTTGATGCTTAATATTTTCAGCTAATGGTGATTTCAATTTATCTACATTTGATTCTTCATACTTCCATTGATCTGTAGCGAAATAAAACCAACTTGTACCATTTTGTAAACGTGGAGGACCTTGCCAATCTTTAGCAAATGCAATAGTATTCCATCCTTCAATTGGTCGACATTTTTCTTGTCCAACATAGTGTGCCCAACCACCACCGTTAACACCTTGACATCCACACAATAGTACTAAGTTAAGTATTGAACGATAAATAGTATCCGAGTTAAACCAATGGTTGATACCAGCCCCCATAATAATCATTGAACGTCCACCAGTATCAATAGCATTTTGTGCAAATTCTTTTGCCACTTTCGTCACTAACTCTTTTTTGATACCTGTAATTTGTTCTTGCCAAGCGGGCGTATATTTAGAAGATGCGTCATCATATGATGTAGCTTCTAGTTCGTGTTCAAAACGTTGGACACCATATTGACTCGTCATTAAATCATAAACCGTAGCGATTTTAACTTTCTCTCCGTTAGATAATTGAATAGTTCTCGTTGCAATAGGTCTCTCAAAGATGCCATCACCACTACTATCAAAGTATGGAAATTGAATCGTTTCAACATGATAGTCACTTTCAGCCATCGATAACATTGGATCAATCGGTGTACCGTCCTCTGTTTCAAGTTTCAAATTCCATTTTTTACCTTCTTCCCAGCGTTGGCCCATTGTGCCATTAGGAACAAGTAATTGTTGACTCAATTTGTCTTGAATAACTGGCTTCCATTCATTATTTTCACCTGACATCCCTAAATCAGAAGCACGCAAGAATCTACCTGCTTTATAGCCATTCTCATCTTCATCTAACATAATGACAAACGGCATATCAGAATATTGCTTAGCATAGTTAATAAACATATCATTCGGATGATTTTCATAATATTCCTGTAAAATAACATGTGTCATTGCTTGTGCAATCGCTGCATCTGTACCCGGATGTGGTGCAAGCCAATGATCGGCGAACTTAACATTCTCAGCATAATCAGGTGCTACTGAAATAACTTTCGCCCCTTTATATCTAACTTCAGTCATAAAATGTGCGTCAGGTGTACGTGTTAATGGAACGTTTGATCCCCACATCATAATGTATGAAGCATTGTACCAATCACTGGATTCTGGCACGTCTGTTTGCTCACCCCAAATTTGTGGAGAAGCAGGTGGTAAATCGGCATACCAATCGTAAAAGCTTAACATTTCTCCACCTAACAAATTAATAAATCTTGCACCTGAAGCATAACTAATCATCGACATAGCAGGAATAGGAGTAAATCCAGCAATACGATCCGGTCCATCTTTTTTTATGGTATATAAAATTTGAGCTGCAATAATATCTGTGACATCTTTCCAATTTGCTCTGACGTGTCCACCTTTACCTCTTGCTTCTTTATATTGTTTGGCTTTTTCTTCATTTTCTACGATGGATGCCCATGCCGCAATTCGGTTTCCATTTTGTTCTTCAAGCGCTTCGGTCCATAAATCTAATAATTTACCTCTAATATAAGGATATTTAACTCTTAACGGACTATATTCATACCAAGAAAACGATGCACCTCTCGGACAACCTCTTGGCTCAAATTCTGGCATATCAGGTCCACAACTTGGATAATCAATTTGTTGATTTTCCCATGTAATTACGCCATTTTTGACAAATACTTTCCATGAACATGATCCAGTACAGTTAACACCATGCGTCGTTCTCACAACTTTGTCGTGACTCCATCTTTCTCTATACATCTTTTCCCATTCTCGACTTTTATGCTCTAATACCGACCAATTTCCATTAAACTTTTCTGTCGGCTTAAAGAAATTCAATCCAAATTTTCCCATTTTATTAATCCTCCCACCATACAAGTTTATATCCTTTATAAATGCATAGGTATTGTGTCTTATCTTTATTGTACATTTTTTCACAAAGCCATTATATTAGGGAATGTCCTAATTGATATTAGAGATTCCCTAAAAAATAAGGCCTACAAATTCATAATGAACTTGTAGACCCAAATGTTTTATACATATATTTTTTTAATACTTTTGTGTTTAATCATTTCGTTATACACGTTTTGTTGAGAAATGTGGTAGCTATGGTCAAAATCAATCAGACATTGGATTCCTTCATCATATAAAGTTTCAGCCTTTGCAATTGCACGCTTTTTATCTCCCTTGATTAAATATAGATTACCTTTGTCAATCTCATTATTATTCAACAAAGTACGATTAATGTCATCAAGTATATTACCTAAAATGCATATGCCTGGATGACCTTCTAGTTTTTGGGAAGCCAATTGTTCTTCAATTGTACTTAAATGACCTATAACAATCTTTTCATTATAGCAGGATGCATTAAACACTATTGCAATGGGGTAGTCTTCATTTGTATATGATTCAATTTGTTTAATAATTTGACCTAATCTTTTTACGCCCATATAAATAGCCAAAGTGCCACCATTAATCAAGTTCCTAATATCCGTATCGTGATTAACCGAATCTTTAAAATGACCAGTTGAGAAGGTCACACTCGGTGCGATAGAACGCATCGTTAATCCCATATTCATAGTTGCTACAGCAGCACTTGCTGATGTCACACCAGGGACAATCTCATAATGAATATGATGATTTTCTAATGTTTGTACTTCTTCTGTAATTCTACCAAAAATCGCAGGATCGCCCCCCTTTAGTCTCACCACACATCGATATTGTTTGGCTGCTTCAACAATTTTTTGATTAATCTCATCTTGTTGAATGTGTTTACAATAAGGTTTCTTTCCTACATTGATCACTTTTGTTTGAGAAGAAGCATACTGTAAGATGAAAGGATTCACGAGACGATCAAATAAAATCACGTCAGCTGCTCTAATTAACCGTTCAGCTTTTTTAGTTAGTAAGTTTGGATTGCCTGGTCCTGCACCGATTAGATAAACTGTGCCAGGATAAGTTATAGACATAAGTAAATATCTCCATCAATAACTTCTACTTCATATGTTTCTACGCATCCTGTATCAGGTTGTTGTACTTCTCCAGTCTTTAAAGCTATTTTTTGATCGTGTAACGGACAGTATACATAATCACCACTTACAGTCCCTTCAGACAACGGTCCTTCTTTATGCGGGCATATATTCCCAATGGCATATAAATCACCATTATCTGTGAGAAAAATACCTATTTCTTTTTCGTTTACAACGACTTTTTTGCCTATTTGAGGAATCATTTCATTCATTGTTGTAACCTTAACCTTTTCTTTAGCTTTCATTCTTACACCTTCTCAACTTCAAAGATTTTTTGTGCTTCTTTATTTTCAACAATAGCTTCCCATGGTTCATTCTCAACAGCTTTTTTGGCTTCCATAATTCTTAAATACAGTTCTTTTTGCTTTTCTTGATTTAATAAGATATTCTTGACATTTTCAAAGCCCATACGTTCTAACCATGGTGCTGTTCTTTCAGCGTAAATACCTGTTTCTCTGTAATATTGCATGAGGGCACCACATAATTGAATCACTTCATCTTCGGTTTCAACTGTCGTTAACAATTTACCTACAGTAACATCAGTACCACCATTACCTCCAATAAATATTTGGTAGCCGTTTTCAACAGATATGACACCAAAATCTTTAACACCAGACTCTACACAACTTCTCGGACAACCTGATACTCCCATTTTAAATTTATGAGGCGTATCAATATATTCAAATGTTTTTTCAAGTCTTATTCCTAGTCGAGTTGTGTATTGTGTACCAAAACGACAAAACTCTTTACCAACACAACTTTTAACAGAACGCGTCTTTTTACCATAAGCAGAAGCAGAACGCATTCCTAAATCTTTCCAAACTTGTGGTAATTCTTCTTTCTTCAATCCATATAAACCTACACGTTGCGAACCTGTTACTTTAACAAGTGGTACGTTATACTTTTTAGCAACTTCCCCTAATCGAATAAGTTGATCAGCATCTGTAACGCCACCGCGCATTTGAGGGATCACTGAGAAAGTACCATCATTTTGTATATTTGCATGATATCTTTCATTAGCGAAGCGAGAGTCTTTTTCATCTCGATGTTCAAAAGGATAAACCATATTTAAATAATAATTAATTGCTGGTCGACATTTAGGACAACCATCTTTATCTTTGAAATCAAGAACGTGTCGTACTTCTTTTGATGTTTTGAGATTTTTAGCTCTGATTTGAGTTACAATTTGGTCTCTTGTTAAATCAGTACATGGACAAATACCTGTTGGTTTTGCTGCAATAAAGTCGTCACCTAATGTATATTGTAATAACTCACCAATTTGACCTTTACACTTACCACATGAATTACCTGCTTTTGTTGCTTTAGTTACTTCATCTACAGACGTTAAGCCTTTAGTTGTTATAGCATTGACAATTGTTCCTTTATCAACACCATTACATCCACAAATCGTTTCATCATCAGACATATCAGCGATAGATGTCCCCGCATCTTCATCACCTTTATGCAATAAAGAAACAAGTGTATAATCTTCAAGCGTTTCATGTTTTTTCATCATATTATAAAATCGTGATCCATCATCAGTATCACCATACAAGACAGCACCAACGACTTGACCTTGACTTAAATACACTTTTTTGTAAATATTGTCGACACTATTAAAGATTTCTACACCATGGATATCTTCATCTTCAACAATTTGCCCTGCGCTATATAAATCGCAACCAGATACTTTAAGTGAAGTGAAAGTAGTAGATCCTTTATAACCTTTTGTTTCTTTACCAGTTAAATAATCTGCTAGCACTTTACCTTGTTCATAGAGTGGCGCCACCAAACCATAAACTTTCCCATCATGTTCGGCACATTCACCGACTGCATAAATATGAGAATCAGATGTTTGCATATAATCATTTACAACAATACCTCTATTGACATCTAATCCACTATCTTTAGCAACTTCAGTATAAGGTCTGATACCAACAGCCATGACTACTAAATCTGTTTCAATCACCTGACCGTCAGCTAATTTAATAGCTTCAACATCTTTATCACCAATGATTTCTTTAGAATTTGCTTGAAGTTCAATCTTCATACCTTGCTTTTCTAAATCTGCTTTAAGCATGTCTCCAGCTTTACGATCCAATTGCATTTCCATGAGCCAATCAGCTAAATGAAGAACTGTCACTTCCATTCCTTGATCTAGAAGTCCTCTAGCACATTCTAAGCCTAGAAGACCTCCACCAATGACAACTGCACGTTTTTTCGTTTGGGCAATTTCAATCATTTTATTTGTATCATCAATTGTTCGCCATCCAATGACACTGGGAAAATTTGAACCCGGTATAGGTAATACAAAAGCTTTTGATCCAGTAGCGAAAATACAAATGTCATACTCTACTTCAATACCTTTAGAAGTAGTAACTATTTTGTTTTCTTTATCAACTTTTTCCACTGGATCATTATTTATAAGTTCAATATTATTCTCTTGATACCAATCATAAGAATTCATAATCGTATCTTCGACGGTCATTTTCTTCTGTAAAATATTGGATAACATAATTCTGTTATAGTTCGGATAAGGTTCTTTTCCAATAATAGTAATATCAAATTGTGATTGTGAACGTTCTAAAATCTCTTCTATCGTTCTTAACCCTGCCATGCCGTTACCAATCATTACAAGTTTTTGTTTTGCCATACTTTAAATGCCCCTTTTATCAATATAAATTTTTAATACAAAACACAATGTAACTTTATAAAAGGTCAGAAATTTAATCATTTTGTATTTCTCTCTTCATGTTCATCTTATAACAAAACTTCAGTTTTTTGTGATGTAATTCACATTTAAAATGAAAATCGGGGATTTCCCTAATAGCATGGATATGGTTTTCTAGGATGGAATTGAGATCAAAATTAAAACATATATTATAAATTAATTTATAATATATGTTGCAATTGAAATGACACTTTACTCTGTCATTTTAAAGCACAAACTATTTTATAATGAACCGCATTCACTATCTAAACAATATCATCGAGCATTAAGTAGGCAAGTTCCAAGATAAGTAAATAAGGACAATTTCTATTGAAAA
>NZ_KV838727.1:2745-3168 GCF_001838765.1 Staphylococcus sp. HMSC34G04 | reverse complement strand
CTTCATAAATCCAAAAACAGGCTCCACATCAAATTTTCTTTGACTGTAGATGGTTTTTTGTTTTAGTTCTGAAAACTTTTTATTAATTTTGTCTTTAAAATATTCTCAATTATAATTCTTCATTATTTTTTTATTTGTTTTGAATTGAAGTTCATTCATTGATGTTTCAGAGGACATTCGGAACAATCATCACATTCATATTATTTAAAGTCTCGTTTAAAACCATTTTTATCATGATGATAGGCATATCTGTTAAATCCTAGTCTTTGATTGTCCAAACAAATGAATTCATCGAATTCAGTCTCGGAGTTGTTTCTACAATATCATTTGTGGGGATAAGAACTGAAGTTTCCATTAGTAGAGTATATTGAGTCATATTATAATCTTTGTGCATAAGGCACCTCGTTAATTTAGTTTAGTGAT
>NZ_KV838727.1:0-2645 GCF_001838765.1 Staphylococcus sp. HMSC34G04 | reverse complement strand
TGTAAATAAAGAAGCCAGTAAATGAATTTATATAAAACTCATTTACTGGCTATTTAGATAGGAATTATGTCCCAGCCCCCAATCTTAGCGAATCATATCATTAATATTTTTTAATTTCATTTAAAATAATTGAACCATATTAAATATCTAAAGCTTCAAGTCTTTCTCTAATAATTAATCTTAAAATTGGATCAAAGTTAATCGAGGGCGTAATGTGTAATTGACTATGCAATGTCATTTCACCTAAAAGGCGTTTTACTTTATTCACCAATCTACCATCAAATAAAAATAATGGGACAATGACTAACTCGTCATATTGCTCTGAGATTTTATCTAAATCATTTTTAAATGCCAATGTCCCATATAAAGCTCTTGCATAAACAGGATGATGACTATCAAGCGTTTTAACAAATGCTTTTAATTCATCATGTGCTTTCGTAAAACGTCCACTTCCATTTCCATGGGCAATTACTATAGTTGCTTGGGTTGAATCTTCACTGACTTTTTCATCAGCAATTCTATTTTCTACCAATGTTTTCATATATGGATGTGTACCAAGAGGCGCACTCATTTTACTATCAATTTGTGGATATCGAGCTTTCATCTCTTTAAGTATTTGTGGAATATCACTGACATAATGCATTGCACTAAAAATGAGTAAAGGTACAATACGAAATTTTGTAATTCCTTGCTTAATCATCTTCTCCATTATGATTTCAAGATTTTGTGTTTCACTTTCTAAAAATGCTAACTCATAATAATATTGCTCATCTTTTAATAGAGTTCCGATAAATTCTTCTAAAGCTTCATTCTGATTTCCTTTTCTCATACCATGAGCGACTAAAATATTACCTATCATAATTATCCCACCCTTTTGTATTATCATTATTACGAATAATTAAATCACATTTATGTACCAATGTATATTGTAGTATCTTAAATAAATGTACTATCATAGTTGTCAAAAATTTTATTTTTTAAATTATAAGTTATATAATAAAATTCGTTGAGAGTTTATAAATATAATCATGCCAATTGTATATATATTTACTACATAATTACATTTTTAAATATCTCAAATAATTCATATTTAGAGAGGATTTCATTTATGAAAAAATTGATTACTCTTATTGTCATGATATCTTTTGTTTTAGCGAGCTGTGGGGGTACCTCAAGTACTGACAAAGACACCCTCAATGTTGAAATACCTTTGAAAACTAAATCAATTGCACCTTACGAAACTGATATCCCAGTTAAAACAGGTGCCTTGGAATCGCTTTTTAAAATGTCGAAAAATGGTAAAGTTAAACCTTTATTAGTCAAAAAATATCATCAAGTATCTGACAATCAACTAGAACTCACATTAAAAGATAATATTAAATTTCAAAACGGTCATCATTTAACAGGCGAAGCTGTAAAACGCAGTCTTGAAGAGGGAATGAAAAAAAGTGATTTGTTAAAAGGATCACTTCCTATCAAATCAATCAACGCTCTTGGACAAAAAGTCACAATCAATACTAAAGAACCTTATCCAGAATTAAAGTCTGAACTCGCAAGCCCATTTGCTGCTATATACGACACAAAAGCTAAAAACAAAGTAACTGATCAACCTGTTGGTACGGGTCCTTATCAAATTGACAGTTATAAACGTTCGCAAAAAATCGTATTAAAACAATTCAAAGACTACTGGCAAGGTACGCCAAAATTAAAAAGAATTAATGTCACTTATCATGAAGATGGTAATACTCGTGTTGATCACTTATTAGCAGGCAAATCAGATTTGACTACTGATGTTCCAATTGAACGCGTTGATGATGTAAAAAAATCTAACAAAGCAAAGATTCAAAGTACATCAGGCTTTAGAACGCATTTAATGTTATACAATCATGATAGTAAAAAAGTTAATAAAAAAGTAAGAGAAGCACTAGATATGATTATCAATCGAAAAGACATTGCTAAAAATGTTTCTAAAAATTATGCTGATCCTGCATCAGGTCCTTTCAACCATCGATTAAAATCATTAGAAAAAGAAGAAATTCAATCACAAGACATCAAGCGTGCAAAGGAACTTTTAGCTAAAGAAGGTTATTCCAAATCGCATCCTCTTAAATTAAATATGGTCACATACGATGGTCGACCAGAATTGCCTAAAATTGGACAGGTGATACAATCAGAAGCTAAAAAAGCAAATGTTGATATACAATTACGCAATGTAGATGATATCGAAGGTTATCTCAAAAACAAACAGGCTTGGGATGTTTCAATGTATAGTTATTTAAGTGTGCCACGTGGTGATACAGGTTATTTCTTTAACACTGCATACTTACCTGAAGGTGCATTAAATAAAGGTAATTATAGTAATCCTAAAGTCACTCAGTTAATTAAAAAATTAAATACTACTTTCGGTGACAAACAACGTGCTCAAGTGACTAATGAAATACTAAATGAATCTAAAAAAGATGTTCCTAACAGCTATATCACTTACAACTCTCAAATAGATGGTGTGAATAATAATGTAAGACATTTTAATGTTACACCAGAATCTATCTATTTAATTGATTATAAATTAAGTAAAAAAGAATAATAATTGATACGAGCCTTGGACATAATTCTTAGCAAAATAGCCAGTAAATGAGTTTTCATAA
>NZ_KV838726.1:0-701 GCF_001838765.1 Staphylococcus sp. HMSC34G04 | reverse complement strand
GTTGATGCACTTTGTGAATTCGATGCACTTGTAGGATCCGTAACAGTCACTTTTTGACCATTAAAGAAGTTTGTCCCACCTGTCACAGATGTAGAGTATGGGTTAAATGTAAAAGAAGTGTCTCCACTAGAATTGATAGGAACTGTCCAAGTTGTGGTTAAACCATATCCTTGTTTAGCTTGGGCTCCATTCATTTGGTAGCCGTTTGCCCAAGTATATCCACTACCCTGTTTGTTTATATTAGTTGTGTTTGCTCTTGGATTACTAACTTGAGCACCTGTTGAATCGGTAATATAACTTGTCGCTGTTGAAGGTGTTCCATATGCACTACCTAGTGTAAACATCGTTTGATTAGTTGTTCCTGTGTTGTATATTGCGTAACTATTAGACAATGCTGTAGGTCTTTCAACCGTCGTAGTAGCAGGATTATCATAAGTAACTGTATACGTAAAAGTCATAGACGTTCCATTATTTACAGTTGTTAATTTATAATAAATTGGAATATTATAATTTGTATCAGTCCCTGCACCTGTATAAGTATTTGTAGTTGAAGTTGCTGCTGCTGCTGCGAATGTTGTTGTTGCCAATCTACTAAATGTTCTTAAATTAATTGCTGAGGTACTATTTGATGAAGAATTACTATCATTAGTAGCAACTGTTGAACCAAAATCTGTACTTGCAGCACTGTCTTTGCTTTCTGT
>NZ_KV838725.1:0-2137 GCF_001838765.1 Staphylococcus sp. HMSC34G04 | reverse complement strand
TTAGCTATATTTTTTTACTTTGCAACAGAACCATTACCTCTTCGTTGTCATATGTAATGAGGTTCATTAATGAAAACATGAAAAATATTAAGGGACTTCCAATATAAATCATAAGATTGTTTTCAACACCAAAAATAAGTCCTATCATTAATAATGAGAACAGTAGAAACATTAAATATGATCCAATGACGAAAAACATATGTTTTAACTTGGGTCTAACAATACATTTAATTATATAAGTTTTATTTGATTTTAGTTTTAAATCCCATTTTTTTCTTAAAGATCCTCTAATAAAAACAATTACAAGTATCGTCACTATAACAATTAGCGAATTAATAAATTGGTTAGAGGGTACATCCATCAAATCCATAAATGGTCTCATTAGTAAAGCTATTAATACACCACCACCACCAGAAACACATCCTATATTTTTAGCTTGTGCTTTATTATTATTGTCGTCATATTCAATTTCATTTAATTTATCATTTGAAACTTCTATTATTTCTTTTTTTAATATCCAATTCAATGGTGGGAATAAATATGTAAAGTAGTTTGATTCCAAGTCAATGAGATATTTTTTCTGGTTTAGTTCAATCAGTTTATATCTAGGGTTTTTATGGATTCGATACATCTTTACTCTAAATTTTTGATTATCATTTAAATTATAAGTATTCATTGTAGTCTCTTCCTTATTTTTCTCTAAAAATATTTTGAAATGATTTAAGAATTACTTTTAATCTTACCAATTTTACCTGTAATTTCTGTTTGAGCATATAACAACACATTTTGAAATAAGATAAATGATAGTAATAGCATAATGCCAAGTATATATATATAGTTTGATTGATTTTGTATTATAAAACCTAATATCAAAGCTATTATTATAAAGCTCAAAATAATATTTATTATAATGTTTTTTAAAAACTCTTTAAAGTTTGGCCAGACAAAGGCGCTCATCTTATTTTTGCTCATACGAATTTCAATTTTTTTCTTTTTTCTATCAATAATTTCTTTTAAAATAATTAATGGAATTATTGATGTTAATACTAAAATAATATTTAGTAACAAGTTAGTAGTAAAATTCATATAATCTAAAATAGGCTTTGTTAGAGTAGCAAACAAGACCCCGATACCTGTTCCTATACTCCCCAATGCATTATTTTTATTTTCATTTATATGATTTGTTCTTATGTTATCTAATGTATCTTTATCGATTTCAACCAAAACTTGTCTTGTAAAATAATTCAACAATGGAAATATATATGTTAATTTATTTCGATTTAAATCAATAATAAAGTATCTATTTTCATATTGTATTAGTTTAAACTTACTATTTTTTTCGACAGTTTCTATTGTTATTTTATCTATGATTAATCACATTCTTTCTAATTTTAAATTTTTAAAAAGCTTTCATTGGATTTAAAGAATTAGTAATTGTAGTAATTGATTGACCTACATTCTTTCTAATATGATTAGAAGTATCTTTTATTGTATCAGAAACATGATTTACTGTTTCTTCAGTATAATTGATAGTGTGATTTGCCTTTGTTTTATAATCTTTGATGGTAGATTCTGTATTATATTTGATAGCATTAACTTTTGAATTAGCTTTAATCATTCCTTTCGCTACTGTTGGAGCTATATCGTCTTTCATTACTTTATTCCCTCTATTTTTTACCATTTTATAACCTGTACTTATCATATTTTTCTCAAATTCAATTTTACATTTTTCTAAGGAATAAATTTTTTTAGCTTTATCACTAATCCAGTTAAATGTTGGATCTATAACATTCTTACCCACCCAATCTGTTCCTGTTTTTAGACCGAGAAAATTATGTTTATATGCCTGCTCAACACCATATGTAGCAGCAGGTGCTTATACAACTTATTCTGTAGCTAATGCTGCTACTGGAAAAAATGTAATCACTGGCAGAAAAATGTCGAAAAATGAACGATTAATGGAAGGTTTGTTAGCCATTCCTTTACCAGGTGCTGCTTTCTTAAAAAGTTCAGGTAAAAGCATGGCCAAATTAGCATTCACTGGTTCTAAAAATTTCGCAGTGAAAACAGGCATCCATGAAGGTACGCAAAGTATGGCAAGTCGAATGACGCCTAAAATGACAGCAATGAAAGATAG
>NZ_KV838724.1:0-722 GCF_001838765.1 Staphylococcus sp. HMSC34G04 | reverse complement strand
AAACGGGAACTTAATAAAAACACCATGTTCTAGGCTATTAATTCTCTGTATTTTACAGGGGCTAAGTAGCCTAGTTTTTGTTGAATTCGATTATTATTATAGTTTTTAATGTACTTTTCGACAATATCTATTACAATATGATTAGAGCGATTAAGCTCATTATTGATGTAAAAAGTTTCAGACTTTAGCGAGGAATGGAAACTTTCTATCGGGGCGTTATCGGCAGGTGTTCCCTTTCGGGACATACTTCTGATAATGCCTTTTTCTTCGCACAATTGATAATAAGCATAAGATGTATAAACGCTGCCTTGATCACTATGTAATATACAACCCTCAGGTATATCGATTTGATTTAATGTATCATTAACTAAACTTTGGTCTTGTTTATCATCTATTTTATACGCCACAATTTCTCCGTTATAAATATCCATTATCGAAGATAAATACAACATAGAATGACCAAATGGTAAATAAGTAATATCGGTTGTTAATACTTCCATTGGACAACTCGCTTTAAATTGTCTTTGTAATAAATTGTCCGTTTTATAATACGGTTTACCTATTCTTGTCGTCTTTTTAGGTCTAACTCGGCAGTTCAAATGATGCTTCTGCATCATTCTCTGTACTCTCTTATGATTAATTGGTGATGTATAACATTGATTAATCAATGCTGTAATCTTACGATAACCGTAGGTATAGTGGTTAGCTTTACATAATTCAAT
>NZ_KV838723.1:0-10859 GCF_001838765.1 Staphylococcus sp. HMSC34G04 | reverse complement strand
TGATTCAAACTCAATGAGTGCATCAGACTCAGGATCAGTAAGCGCATCAGATTCAGCGTCAGTGAGTGCATCTGATTCAGCATCAACAAGTGCGAGCGACTCAGCATCAACAAGTGCATCAGATTCAGTGTCAACAAGCACAAGCGTGTCTGATTCAAACTCAATGAGTGCATCAGACTCAGCATCAGTAAGTGCATCAGACTCAGCATCAACAAGTGCATCAGACTCAGTGTCAACAAGCACAAGCGTGTCTGATTCAAACTCAATGAGTGCATCCACAAGTGAGTCAAATATCACTTCAAATGCAACTTCTAACAGTGCATCAAATGGTGAAAGTACAAACTCATCTAATGTAGCTCAACAATCAGATCACAAAGATAACAGTGACGAGACCAAAGAACTTCCTGAAACTGGTAACAGAAATGATACTAATAATACAAACGTATTAATGGGAGCTGTTCTCTCATTACTTGCTGGATTAGGTTTAGTGAAAAAATCACGTAAAAACAAAGAAGATAAAAAATAATTATAGATTTTAATCTATGATAATATGAAGTAAAACAAAGAGGCTAAGACATAATATTGAGTTTACGTGATAGTAAATCAACTATGTTTTAGCCTCTTTGCACTCATATTAAATAAGAATTTTAGGTGGAAAAAATGTTAAGAAATAAAGATTTTAAGATTTTACACAAAAGGATTATTTTTACAATGTTCGTTCTTTTTATATACATATTTGGAAGTAATATTTCTATCATTGGTAATGAATCAATTAAAACCAGCCATGATAGCTTTTTTAAATTAGCTGTTTCAAATGTCGGTGGAGATTTAAGTTCATTGAACGTATTTTCACTGGGATTAGGACCGTGGTTAACAGCAATGATTAGTATCATGCTATTCAACTATAGAGATGTAGATAATGTTATTAAGCAGACTCGTTCAGAAAAACAAATAAAGGAAAGACTATTAACATTACTCATAGCAACGATACAAGCATACTATGTTATCCATACCTATGTTCAGAATAATATAATACAGAACACAAATATTCTGTTACTTGTATTAGTTTTATTAACAGGGACATTACTATTAGTCTGGTTAGCTGACCAAAATACTACTTATGGCATTGGAGGACCAATGCCAATTGTATTAATGAGTTTAATAAAATCTTTATTTCATCAACAATTGTCTAGTATAAATGTAACAGCAACATTATTTATTGTGATCGGATTACTAGTTATAGCGGTGCTAACACTTCTCTACATAGAATTATCAGAGTATCGACTTCATTATAAAGATATAATGAATATGTCTACACAAACTTCACATTCATATATTGCTTGGAAATTAAATCCAGCAGGAAGTATATCTATAATGATAAGTTTATCTTTGTTTCTATTGTTAAATAGTGTTATTAACTTAATTGGAAAATTACTTTTGAATAAGGAAATGAATGTAGACATTTTCGGATTTGATAATCCTGTAGGTATTACAGTATATATTGTAATACAAATCAGTTTTGGATACTTACTATCTAGATTTTTAATCAATACTAAAAGGAAATCTAAAGAATTTTTAAAAAATGGAAATTACTTTGTAGGTATTAGCCCTGGTAAAGAAACTGAGCGATATTTAAATAAAAAAGCGAGAAGAATTTGCTGGTTTGGTTCAATTACAGTTACATTGATTTTAGCAGTGCCCTTATATTGTTCATTATTGGTTCCAGAGCTTTCAAAAGAAATATATTTTTCAATACAACTTATTATGTTGATTTATATTGGTATAAGTATAACTGAAACATTAAGGGCCTATTCTTATTTTGATAGATATAAAAGCATATTAGACAAATATTAGGGAGGAATTTTCAATGAGATATTTTATACCAGCGTGGTATAGTGGGCAAAAATTGTGGAAAGACAATACTCTTCCCTTCTATTATAAGCCGGATAAAACAGAGTTTGATGACATGATTAGCTTAATGTCTATGCATAAGAAAAATGGTTATGAATATAAGTTACTAGTATTAAATTATTCACCTAATTTAAGGTTGTTTTTACATAGACATGATTTATTTGAAAGTGATTATTGGTCTGTTTTTGATGTGTTACAAAGTGCTCCAAACACATTACCTAGAGCTATTGATTATTTAGATTTGAATTGGCCTAAAGATACAGAGTTTGTATATTCGCCATTTATGGTAGAAACAATTATAGGTGAAAATATGTATTCTCAAATTACGTTTAATCAAGAGGGATATGTACTTCATATACATGAATATGAAAATGGATTGCAACAACAAAAGATGATATTTGACGATAGAGGGTTTATATCTTCAATTATTAAATATGAAAATGATACTGAGGTTGAACAAATTTATTTAAATGTATTGGGGGAAAATATTCTAACTGAGAATTTAATAACAGGAGAAGTATTAGTTAATAACCCAGTTAAAGATTTATTAGACCATAGTAAATATTTAAATATGTTGGAAATAATAGAAGAGATTGTTGAAAAATTTTATAAAGATCAAATAACACAATCAGATGATTTTATTGCTGCTTCCGATGAAAGACACAATCAGTTAATTACACGTTATTTTGAAGCAAATCAATTATGTTTTTCTCTATTTTCAAATAGAAATAGAGAAATAACGCCACATTTAATTCAATCCATGCAACCAGCAAAAAGTTGTTTAGTTGACACAAAAGAAAATGAAAGAGAATGTAGTCTTATTGTTAATAACAATTCAATTGACATGAAAATGTCTAGAATTACACCCTTTGATACTGAAAAAATTCCAAATATAAGTTCTCAGTTATATGATGTGCATATTGGTTTTTGGATAGATAATTTATCAAGAGATGTAGTAGAACCTGTAATAGATCAGTTATATAGTTATATTAAAAATAAAGAAAACTATAGAGTTACTATTTTAATGAAAGATATAACAAGTAAAACACCAAAATGGTTATCAGACATAGTAAAAGAAAAAAATGAATTATATAATGAAGAACAAAGAACTTTAAGTGAAGAAATGGCTGATGTGTTAGAAGAAGAAATGGAATTTATAAAAATAATTAAAATTGAATCGGTCTTATTTGAAGAAGACTTAATTAGAGCAATGTCACAATTAAGAGTAGTTATAGATTTGGGTGATGAACCAGATTTATATCTGCAAATTAGCGCAATCAGTGCAGGAGTACCTCAAATTAATATGATAGAAACGGATTATGTGACATCTAATGTAAACGGATTAATAATACCAAGTTCATCTAATATGATACAGGCGTTAGATTACTTCTTACTAAGTTTGAAAAACTGGAATTATTCTTATGCATCTTCCATAAAATTAGTAGATGAATTTAGTTCGACTAAGATAATAAGAGAAGTGGACCGTTTGATAAAAGGAGAGTTATATGGCTAGAAAATTTAACATATTGCAAATCGGTGGAGAAGATTTAGAACCTATTTTCCATGATAAAAAAAACGTGTACAACGATTATCTTGATCCAATACTATTTACATTTGAAAGTGGTTATGAAGAAGCAATTGAAAATTTAATAGATGACATTGGTTCCTTTGATTTAGTATTTATTCAAACAACATATTCTCAAGAATTGATGAAAGTTATTGAAATAGTGGGAGAACCATATACGATTTATGTAGATGAAAACTACTGGGATTTTCAATTCGAAAATGATTCTCGAGTAAAATATAAATTTATTAAACCATTATTTTATAAATCAACAGATGAGTTGCATCATAAATTAAAAGCGGGCGCTTTTACTAAACAATACGGAGATAAAGTCTCACCAATTAAAGGGGAGGTAAATCCTAATTTTGAAGGAGAATTTGAGTACTTTGGTAACAAGGAACTCGTTTTGTCTGGAAATTTTGGAGAGTCGTATACGCCAATTGTTAGCTGGAACCAAAACTTAGTTTACGATAAGAATATGATGGTACAGTTATGGCCAGAATTTTTTGTAGAGGGAAATGTTGATGTCCAATATATAATTAGATTAATCCCATTTGGCTCATTAGAACATACGAAAGATGTTATTACCCTGACAAAGGATGATTTAAAACAGCCTTTGGAATTGATGCCAAGATCTTATGATGCAAACATTTCTATAGTAGTAAAAGCAAAGGGAACAGGTGTTGTACATCTTAGGGCAATCCATAAAAGGTGGTCTCGTGCAGAGATGGGCCAATTTATAATGGGTGGTCAACGTTACAACGATGAAAATGGCGAAGAGTATATACACTATTTCAATCCTGGCGATTTAAAGCCTCCATTAAATGTATATTTTAGTGGTTATCGTTCATTAGAAGGGTTTGAAGGGTATTTTATGATGAATAGTCTAGATGCTCCATTTCTACTTATTGGGGATCCTAGAATCGAAGGTGGATCCTTCTATCTTGGATCTGAAACCTATGAAAATAGCATAAAAAAAGTTATTAAAGAAACATTGGAATATTTAAATTTTAAAGAAGATGATTTGATATTATCTGGATTGTCGATGGGGTCATTTGGCGCATTATACTATAGTGCACAATTAAACCCGAGAGCTGTGATTGTTGGTAAGCCATTAGTGAATATTGGTAGAATTGCTGAAAATATGAAACTAAAACGACCCAATGATTTTGGAACAGCACTAGACATTTTGATGTCACAAGAAGGCACATTTAGTAAGGAAAATATCAATCATTTGAATAAGCGTTTTTGGGAAAAATTTAAGCAAAATGAATTTGAAAATACAACTTTTGCTATCGCATATATGCAAAATGATGATTATGATGATATAGCCTTTGATGATTTAATGTCTGTGCTAGGAGAATCCAAAACGCATATCATGACACGAGGCGTGCCTGGTAGGCATAATGATGACTCGGCAACGATAACCAGTTGGTTTGTAAACTTTTATCATATTATTTTAAATAATTACTTCGGGAGAGAGTAATATGAACCAAAATAAGCGATTTGATATCACCTGGAAAAAGGTACATAAAAGTACTTTTATGTATGGATCTAAGCTAAAATTTAATAACAATTTTGTCAGCATGGACAATTCTTTGATGCCCTCAGGAATGGTGATACATGAATGGAACATGCTATCAAGTTATACAACCAATAAACAAGTGCCTTCATTACCGCTATTGAAAAAAGGGAGCAATTATAAAATTAAGTTTGATTATGATGTCATCCCTGAAAAATCAGTGTATTTTAAAATTGTTTTATATAAAAAGAATGGTGAAAAAATTAAAACTATGATTATCGAAGATGATGATAGTGAGTTTGAATATCCAAAAGATGCCTATTCTTATAAGATTGAATTAATGAATGCTGGATTTCAGCATTTACAATTTTACCGAATTATTATTGAAGACCAACATATAGAGAAATGTCATTCAACTATACCAACTGATATTAGTGAAACAATTGATAAAATCAGACACAATATAGTATAAAATTCAGAAAGAGGTGTCCAAATGACAGGTAAATTTGAGAATACTATTAATAAAATGCGGTTAAAAAAACTAAAGAAAACATTAAATAGTATCAATAACATGAGTCATGTTTTTTCTGAATATACTGATGAAGCATTAAAAGCAAAAACTCAAGAATTTAAAAAGAGAATAATGGAATCTAAAGAAACATTAGATCAAATTTTGCCAGAAGCATATGCCGTGGTAAGAGAATCTGCCTATCGTGTATTAGGTATGTACCCCAAAGATGTGCAGGTACTAGGAGCTATAGTAATGCATCAGGGAAATATAGCAGAAATGCAGACCGGAGAAGGAAAAACGCTAACTGCAACGATGCCCTTATATTTAAATGCATTAACAGGTAAAAGAGCATTTTTAATTACGACTAATGATTACTTAGCCAAAAGAGATTGCATGGAAATGAAACCATTATATGAATGGTTAGGCTTAACTGCATCATTGGGATTTATAGACATTCCAGACTATGAATATGAAGCTGGTGAAAAGCAAAAACTATATGCACATGACATCATTTATACTACAAATGGTCGTTTGGGCTTTGATTATCTTACAGATAATTTAGCAGATCACAAGCGAACTAAATTTTTACCTGAATTACAGTTTGCAATTTTAGATGAAGTTGATTCAATCATTTTAGATGCAGCACAAACACCACTCGTTATATCCGGGGCACCACGATTACAATCTAATTTATTTGATATTGTAAAAGAATTTATACATACACTTAAAGATGGTCAACATTTTAAACTAAATAAAAATAAAAAAGAAATTTGGCTAAAAAAACAAGGTATTGATAAAGCAAATGACTATTTTAAAGTGCACCATTTATATGATGAAAGTAATTTTGATTTGGTTCGTATTATCAATTTATCATTGAGAGCAAAATATCTATTTGATTACAATTTAGATTATTTTGTATCAAATGGAGAGATTGTGTTAATAGATAGGATTACAGGGCGAATGCTTCCAGGTACGAAATTACAGTCAGGTTTGCACCAAGCAATTGAAGCTAAGGAAGATGTTGAATTATCTATTGATAAGAGTGTGATGGCTACAATTACATTCCAAAACCTATTTAAACTCTTTGACAAATTTGCTGGAATGACTGGTACAGGCAAACAAGGAGAAAAAGAATTTTTTGAGTTATATTCGAAAATTGTAGTTGAGATTCCCACAGACAAACCTATTCAGAGACAAGATTTGGAAGATAGAGTATTCGCGAACATGGAAGAAAAAAATCAAGCTATCATTGATACTGTAGTTGAAAAAAACAAAAAAGGTCAACCAGTTCTTTTAATAACTAGAACTGCAGAAGCAGCTGAATATTTTTCGACTAATCTATTTCAATTAGATATACCTAATAATCTATTAATTGCTCAAAATGTTTCTAAAGAAGCTCAAATGATTGCAGAAGCAGGCAATAGAGCAGCAGTTACTGTGGCTACTAGTATGGCAGGACGTGGTACAGATATTAAATTGGCACAAGGTGTTCATGAAATTGGTGGCTTAGCAGTAATTATTAATGAACACATGGAAAATAGTCGTGTAGATAGGCAGCTAAGAGGACGTGCTGGTCGGCAAGGTGACCCTGGTGTATCTCAAATATTTGTATCATTAGATGATTACATTGTTAAAAAGTGGAGCCAATCTAAACTTCTAGAGAACGACAAGTTAAATCAAACTAGTAGTGAAACTTTAGAAAATAGTAAAGTTTTCCAATTGAGAGTAAAAAACATTGTAAATAAAGCACAAACTGTTTCAGAAGAGACTTCAATTGTTCAACGTGAAATGGCTAATGAATTTGAAAAAAGTATAAGCGTACAAAGAGATTTAATTTATAAAGAAAGAAATCTTATTTTAGATATGGTTAACAAAAACCAATTTGATTATAAGCAATTGGCAAAAGATGTTTTTAGAAAAGATTTAAAAATTTTTAATATAAATGATGAAAAAGGTGTAATTAATTATGTTTATAAAAACTTATCTTTCAATTTTGAAACAAATAATGAAAAAATAGATGTATATAACCAAGAATCAATTGTTAATTTTTTAATACAACATTTTATGCAGCAATTTGGGGATAATCAAAAGAAAGCAGCAGACCCATATTTCATATTACGTTTCATTCAAAAATCAATTATCAAAGCAATCGATATAGCATGGATTGAACAAGTCGATTATCTTCAGCAACTAAAAGCTAGTGTTAATAATCGCCAAAATGGTCAAAGAAATGCCATATATGAATATCATAAAGTTGCATTAGAGTCATATGAAGATATGACAATTACATTAAAGAGAAATATTATAAGAAATTTATGTTTAAGTATTATAACGTTTGATAAACATGGAGATCTTATGATTTATTTCCCATAAAACAAGAGGAGGGATACGATGACTGTATATAATATAAATTTTGGAATAGGTTGGGCAAGTAGTGGTATTGAATATGCACAAGCATATAGAGCTAAATTGTTGAGACAGTTGGATAGAAATGTAAAATTTATTTTTTTAGATTTCATATCTTCTGAAAATATCCAAACATTGACTGATAACTTAGGTTTTAAAGATGATGAAGTAATTTGGTTATATCAATATTTTAGTAATATAAAAATTGCACCAACAACATATACTTTAGATGATTTAATGGGTGAAATCGGTAACGAAATTACTCAAATAGAGGATAACGGTAAAATCAAAAGATTGTATTTCGATGATGATAAAAGTTCATTTGCAACGTGCTATATGAAAAATCCAGATAAAAATTATGTAGATAGAGTGGAGTTTGTCCTTGAAGGCTATTTAATAAGAAAAGATTTCTTTAGTTATACAAGAGTTTTTTCTGAATATTATGCCCCTTATCAAAATTATGCCAAGATATATATGAGACAGTTTTACAATGAAGATGGAACAATTGCATATAAGGAATATATAGATGATAAAGAAAGTGTCTTTGTCTTTGATGATGCACAACTCTATAGTAAAGCAGAATTTGTTGCATATTTCATGAATAAATTAAATTTATCAAATAGAGATATCGTGATCCTAGATAGAGCTACAAAAATTGGCCAAGCAGTATTACAAAATAAAGGTGCTAGCAAATTAGGTGTGGTAGTTCATGCAGAACACTTTAGTAATAATGCCACTGATGGCGATAATATATTGTGGAATAACTACTATGAATATCAATTTAGAAATGCAAAATTTGTGGACTTCTTTATTACTGCGACCGATTTACAAAATCGTATTTTAAGTCAACATTTTTCTAAGTATACTCATGATAATCCATTAATCAGAACAATTCCTGTCGGTAGCTTAAATAAACTCATTCATCCAGAGAAAAAAAGACAACCATATTCAATGATAACGGCATCACGATTGGCTAAAGAGAAACATGTATACTGGATTGCTAAAGCAGTTGTGAAAGCCAAAAAAGAGATTCCTAAATTAACGTTTGATATATATGGTCAAGGTGGAGAAAAAGATAAAATAGAACAAATTGTTTATGAAAATAATGCACAAGACTATATTACATTAAAGGGCCATGTTAATTTGCAGAACGTTTATTCAAAGTATGAATTATTTGTGTCTGCTTCACAAAGTGAAGGTTTCGGTTTGACATTAATGGAGGCAGTAGGTTCTGGCTTAGGAATGATTGGATTTAATGTGAATTATGGTAATCCAACATTTATTCGTAATAGTGAAAATGGATATCTTATGTCTGAAAATGTAGAATCTGCAGATGAAGAAGAAAAGATTAATGAACTAGCTTCATATATTGTGAAATATTTTAAAAATGGACCCAAACATCCAGAAAGCATATCATATGAAATTGCTAGTGAATTTTTAACTCAGAAAATAGTAGAAAAATGGGATATGCTAATTAAAGAGGTGCTACATGATTAATATATTTGATAATTATCATTTTAACTCACAATTATTACATCGTTCATTGAAACTTGCAGGATATCAACATTTGACAATTTGTTTAGAGGATGATGGTTTTTTACCAGATGATGTTACCTCTCCTTATCAATTTTTTGCTCAAAATCCAATTAATCCAAGTGATAAGCCTTTATTCTTTAATGAAGTAGAGGTGCCAACTTACTGGGAAATTACAGGTACAAATGATATGGGTGAAATAAAAAATTTAGGGGAAGTTAGAGGTAAAATTTTCTATCAACCTAATTTCAAAACTCGTATTGTAAGTCGAGTTGAGTGGTTGGATAACAAGCAACGATTACGCACAGTTGATTTCTATAATAAAAATGGGTTTAAATTTGCTGAGACTATCTATGATTTGACTGGTAAAGCTATAATGAAAAAGTACTTTGATCGTCTAGGCAAAGAAATTATCTATGAAAATTATGTGACTGGGGACTATGTATTAAATTGGAAAAATGAGACACACTTTTTCAAGTCTCATGAATCATTTATCATATATTACTTAAAACAACTAAATGTAGATTTAAGTGTAGTTATCTTTAATTCACTAGCGATGCCTTTTATCGCGTTATATAGAATGGATACAATTGGAAAAGGAATTCTCGTTTGGCAAGAAAACAGCCATGGTAACGTACCTGGAAATATGAAACTTATGTTTGATGAATATCTAAAGAGAAATTATTCTGTAATGATACCTGATAGTATTGAATATCTAACAATATGCCAAAGACTTGATGATAGTGAACGAGATAAAGTATATAGAGGTGGTTACCTTTATGATTATCGAAAACAAAACCAGTTTAGTAGAAACATATTAACTTTAACAAATTCAGACCAATTGTCTTGTATTGAAGAATTAGTGAAAAATAATAGCAACTATCAGTTTCATATAGCGGCTATTACAGAAATGTCTAATAAATTATTAGAATTAGTGAAATTTGATAATATTCGATTGTATCCAGTGGCAGACGAAGAAACAATTGAATCATTATATCAACAATGTGATATTTATCTCGATAACAATAAAGGTAATGAGCTATTGGATGCAGTCAGCAGAGCATTTGAAAATGATATGGTGATCTTTGCAACCCATGATGAAGCACATAATCGTATGTTTACAGCCACTGAAAATATTGTTATGAAAAAAGACATTAATAACTTGACAGTAATTTTGAAAAAAATGGCTAATAGCAGTAAAGCATATCACACCAGGTTACAATTACAAAAGGATTATGCGAATGAAATTGAACATGAACAATTCATTAATAGAATTAATATGTCATTAAAAAAATAGGCCCTTATTAAAAAAGCTTATTTATATTTTTGTTTACTAGACTAGAAAGATAGCAGAAGACTTCATATACTACTAAAAAAAGCGGTTGGGACATAATTCCTAGCAAAATAGCCAG
>NZ_KV838722.1:0-1399 GCF_001838765.1 Staphylococcus sp. HMSC34G04 | reverse complement strand
CCTTCAAAAACGACTTTATCGATATTTTCTTCGTTAAAATAATATATTTGATCTTCTACGACACCCACAGGATAATTACATGCAGAATAATCAAAAATATATTTTTGATTATCTATATCTACAATAGGTCCTCGATTGATAATCATTAACTTTTGGGAACCTTCTTTTAAATATATAATACTTCCTATTGTTTCCACACTATTTCACCTGTCTTCCTATGTTTTTAGTTTTGGCATGTACTTTTCTATCAGAAATCGAAACTATGTTCATAATAGTAAACAGAAACAACGTAACTAACCAACCTATATAACCAAAAATATTTTGACTATCATCAAAAATCATTTGAATAGGAGCAATTGAAAAAAATAGGAACATGAAATAACAAAACACCACTAGTATCATATTTTTAAACGATGGAATCAACATTACTTTTTGTGTGCTATTTTGATTAAATGCTGGATGTTTCAACTTCTTACTTATAGATAGACGTAACGCAATCACGGCGACAAACCCGAGTAAAAACATTATTACTAACCAAATTTGACTAATATTAACATACATGAATCCCACAATACTTCTTAATAACACACTGATGGTAACACCAATACCTGCAGCCATCATACCATGACTGTTTTGACCACCATTATTAAATATATTTAAATTATTGAACTCTTGATAAGACAATTCAGTGCATTTAATAGGGATAAACCAATTTAACATGGGACATAAATACGAATACCAATTTTGTTCTAAGTCGACCATTAAATAGCGATTACCTTTTTGGATAATTTTATATCTAGGATTTTTATATATTGTGTATATATTTTCCATTTAGCTTCACCAACTCCATTTCATTGGATTCGCTACTTTTTTGACATTGTTGACAGCTTCTCCAACATTTTTTTCGACTTTTTTTGCTTTATTACTAAAATAGTTGGCACCATTTTCAACACTTTTTACAACCTCCTGAGAACCATGCTGTAATTTGTTTTTCATATATAATGCACCCTTTGCTTCTAAAGTAATTTGCTTAGTTTTAAAATCAATATATTTATCAATTCCTTTGTCAATTTGATGACCAGCCCAGTCAACTTTCTCTTTAGTACCTAACCAATTAGTTTGATATGCTAAATCAGAAACTGCTGCTAAAACAGTACCAGCACCTACACCAGCCCCGGTCGTAAGGCCATTATGTGCAGTGGCTTCTCCAATTGTTTTATTATTGTTGGCTAAATCATCATACATACCCAAACCGAAGCCAACGCCCATTGTAGTATAACCACCTCCTTTACCAATATTACTTACTAAACGTCCATGCTTTATCATTTAGTTTCCTGATTTATTGGTAATTTGAACAAAACTGTTTTTACCGTTGGGTTCAAGAATATGCCCCAATTTT
>NZ_KV838721.1:0-216 GCF_001838765.1 Staphylococcus sp. HMSC34G04 | reverse complement strand
ATATATGAGCATCAATTTACTTTCAGGATACAACATTCCATTTTTAATTAGTTCTGCTTATGCTTTTTATTTTGCAGATTCTAGAGACGATACTTTTACATATTGGTTGTTAATTTGTGGGCTCATAATAGTCTCTGCTATAGGTCTATTCTTATTTTGTCTAGGTGAATTTGAGATGTTCGGTATCCAAAACGGTAGTTTTATTAGAATGATTGG
>NZ_KV838720.1:0-99584 GCF_001838765.1 Staphylococcus sp. HMSC34G04 | reverse complement strand
CGCAGGTCTCTTCAGATCTACGGATTTTCGCCTTGCCATGAAATTAGGCATATATTAGCCAGTTAAGGGAATAACGACATGATAAAATGGTAATTAGCTATATTTTTCTAACTTTGCAACATAACCAAAAAACGGCAATTCCCATTTATTTTGAAATGGAAATCACCGTTTAATTCAATTAATTTTCTAAATATTTAAAGCATTGTTATTACTAATTATATGATTACTATTCATCCATGGCTTGAGATGCTTGAATTTCATTGTCTGTTACTTTTGGTTTCAAGAAACCATAAAGTAAAGCTGAAACTAACGTACCTACAACTAAAGCAATAAGAGTTTGAAGTATATGGCTAAAATCAGTACCAACAATGACAAAAATTCCACCGTGAGGGGCTTTGATACTTGAGCCTAAACCTAAAGCTATTGCTCCAGCCACACCTGAACCAACCATCATTGAAGGAATCACACGTAATGGATCGGCAGCTGCGAATGGGATGGCACCTTCAGTAATAAATGATAATCCCATAACATAGTTCGGTACAATTGAGCCTCTTTGCTCTTTAGTGAATTTTCTTCTAAAGATTAACATTGCTGTAGCGATAGCTAATGGAGGAATCATACCACCAATCATCGCCGCAGTAATTGGAGCTGCATTACCTTCAGTTAGTGCAGCAGTAGCAAATACATAAGCTGCTTTATTAAATGGACCGCCCATGTCAATTGCCATCATAGCTCCAATCACAAGACCAAGTAACATAATATTAGAGCCTGACAAACTATTTAAACCATTTAATAACAAATGATTTAACCAAGCTGCTGGCGGATTAAAGACATACACCATTAATAATCCAGTAATTGAAACAGAAAGCAATGGATAGATTAAAGTAGGTTTCAAGCCTTCAATTGCTTGTGGCAATTTACGTGTAATATATTTAATTCCTTGAGTTAAATAACCTGCTAAGAAACCTGCAATAATTCCACCAATAAATCCAGAACCTCCAGAAATAGCTAACATACCACCAACTAAACCAGCTGCAAAACCTGGTTTATCTGCAATACTACGTGCAATGAAACCAGCTAAAATCGGAATAATTAAAGCAAAGGCACTATTTCTACCGATATTCCATAATTGTTCAGCAAATGCATTATATTCTGAACTATCAGGTTTAAATGAGTTTGCGCCGAATAAGAATACAATTGCCATTAAGATACCACCCGAAATAACAAGTGGTAACATATTAGAAACACCATTCATTAAATGTTTATAGAATGCTTTTCCTGGACTTAACTTTTCTTCATTATCGTCATGTTTTTTCGATCCACCTTGCGCTACGAATGGTTTACGATTTGTATCTAATGCTGTATTAATTAGTTCTTCGGGGCGTTTAATACCATCAGCAACAGGAACCTCAACCACATTTTTTCCATCAAAACGATCAGTTTCTACATGGACATCTGCTGCAACAATTATTCCAGTTGCACGTTCTATGTCTTGTTCAGTTAAATGATTTTTAATACCACTAGAACCATTTGTTTCAACTTTAATTTTGATGTTCATCTTCTCAGCTTGCTTTTTCAAAGCGTCACGTGCCATATATGTGTGGGCTATACCAGTTGGGCATGCTGTAACTGCTAAAACATATGGCTCATTATTATCTTGACTTGAGTTGTCAGTTGAAACAGTTGCATTTTCATTCGCTTCTGCTTCTTCTTCTTTTGTTGCCTCATCATCAGCTTCATCGATAATGTTTAACACTTCTTCAGGAGATTCAGCATGAATTAATTTTTCACGTATTTTCTCATCCATTAATATTCCGGAAAGTTTCGCAAGTGCATCTAAGTGCGTTTGTGCTCCACCTTCAGGCGCTGCAATCATAAAGAATAAGTGTGCAGGTTGCATGTCTAAACTCTGATAATCCACACCTTCTTTAGATTTACCGAATGCAATTGCAGGTGTTTTAACTGCTGCAACTTTAGCATGTGGTATAGCAATACCTTCACCAATCCCTGTTGTACTCTGAGATTCACGATTATGAATTGCCTCTTTAAACGATACAGGATCACTTAACTTACCTGCTTTATCCAATTGATTAACTAGCTCAGTAATCACCCCACTCTTATCAGAAGCATCTAAATCCATCGCTATTGTTTCTTTAGTTAACAGTTCAGTAATTCTCATCTTTTTCACTCCCCATCAAGTACAGAAATTGTCACTTGAGATTTAATATTTTCTATAGCATCTCTTGTCGCTAAATCTTCTGAAAAAGCAGTCGCTGTTCCTGAAGCTACGGCCTGTTGAAAAGCTTCATCTACATTAAGACCCATGGACAACCCTGCTACCATACCTGCCACTGTACTATCACCAGATCCTACTGTATTAACTACATGTCCTTGTGGATTCACAGCTTTAATACTTTGATGTTGATCAACATATATCGCACCATCACCACCAAGTGAAATGATGACTGATTGTGCCCCTTTTTTTAAAATTTCTTTACCATACTTTATAACCTCTTCATCACTCTTGACTGTAGTGTTAAACATTACTTCTAATTCATCTTTGTTTGGTTTAATAAATAATGGTCGATATGGTAATACTGTTTCAACAAGATCTTTTTCTGCATCAACAACTAGTTGCGCACCAGTTTTTTCAGTGATTTGTGCTATTTGTGCATAAGCATCACTTGGAATACTTTTCGGTACACTTCCAGCTACAATAACAATATCGTCTTTTGTAGTGCGACGTATTTGTGATAAAAGTTGTTCAAATTGCGCGTGTGTCACTTTAGGTCCGGGTGCATTGATTTCTGTTTCTTGACCTGATTTTAGTTTCACATTAATACGCGTATCCTCATCTACTTGAACAAAATTTGATTGAATATTACTGTCCTCAAGTGTTTGAGTAATAAAATCCCCAGGGAAACCTCCTGAAAATCCTAAGGCTGTAGAATCAACATCTAAAGTTTTAAGTACTCTTGATACATTGATTCCCTTACCTCCAGCAAATTTATACGTTGCTTTTGCCCGATTTAATCCTGCTATTTCAAATCCATCAGTAAAAATGATGTAATCGATTGAAGGATTGAAGGTAACTGTATATATCATGATTTCCCTCCTAAAAAATTAAATTCATTCATGTAAGCTTCAGTCATCTTGCTTTGCATTGCCTTTTGCGAAGTTATGATGCTAAGCCCATCTAAAATTGGAACTCTTGCAAAATAAATTTGATTAAACTTTGATTGATCGACAAGCACATATTTATGATTTGATAGTTTCATAGCTGTTTCTTTAATCAAAGCTTCTTGTTCATCAGGGGTTGTTAATCCATATTTTACATCAATACCGTTCATTCCTATAAAAGCGCGATCAAAACAATAACGTCTTAATGTTTCTAACGCGTTAGCACCAACTGTAGCCATTGTCGTAGGTTTAACTTGGCCACCAACCATTAAAGTTTTAATACCGTGCTTTAATAGTTCTTCAACATGTGTCATTCCGTTTGTTACAACAGTAATATCTTTTGCCTCAATATATTGAATTAACTCAAAAGTTGAGGAACCCGCATCTAGAAATATACATTCATGATCTTGGATATCACATGCAGCACGTTTAGCGATTTCTTGTTTTTCACGTAAATTCTGAGTTCTTTTTTCAGATAACTTAGGTTCCTTAACTCGATTTTGATGAATTGTAGCACCACCATGTACACGTTGTAATTTACCCATATTTTGCAACTTAGATAAATCTCTTCGTATAGTTGATGCACTACATCCTGTTCTCTCAACTAAATCTTGAAGTGTTAAAAAGTCCTTTTGAGTTAATTCTTGTAAAATTAAATTCTGTCGTTTTTCTGATATCACTGCTATACCTCCCCCTAACTCACTTATATTGTAATGGCTACGCTTACATATTTCAATCAAAATCTTCCATTTTCAATCAAAAACAATCATTTTGTGACAAAAATAAAAACACCTTTCAGATTAGGTGTTTAAAATGGATTACATCATCACAATTTAAGTCGTACATTTTGATTTTCAGTGATCATTTTCTATTTATTAAACAATGTCTTTACAAATTTATTCAAATAATGTTGAAATATTAAATGTCTATTTATGATTAATTCTGTGTAATAGATTCTACTTGAGCCTTTGTCATGTCAATTAAATCATTCACATAAATGATAATTTGCATCCCTCTTTGACCTCCGCTAATATAAACTTTTTCTAAATTTCTAGCGGAAGCATCAATCGTCGTTTTGAATGAATGTTTCATACCGATAGGTGAACATCCTCCTCTAACATACCCTGTTACTTGTTTTAATTGATCGAGAGGCATTAAGTTCAATTTCTTTTCATTAACAACATGAGCAGCCTTCTTCATATCTAACGTTTCATTAACTGGAATGACAAAAACATAGTGTTCATGATTAGAATTCTCTAGTACAAGTGTTTTAAAGACTTCTTCTATTTTAGCACCTACGAGTTGAGCAATCTCTTCTCCATGTTGATGCTTGTCAGTAACTTCGTAAGTATTCATTTGATAATTAATTTTAGCTCTATCTAAAATCCGCATTGCATTTGTTTTTTTAGTTTTAGACATATACTCACCCTTTATAATAATCATTCACAATTCATTTTAACATGAAAACTTTATTTCATTTACACTAACACTATTAAAAACACGCTTTCTTATATAGTAGAAAGCGTGTTAATTAATGATAATTGATGTTTGATGCATGTACAGTCCCACTTTTATTGACTTTAACCTTAGTTTGATGAAGTTTATTTTCACTAGAAAATACATATACTGAATGAAGCGACTCGTTGAAGGTACGCTCTATATTATATTTTTTACTTAAATGATTCTCAGCGTAATTCAAAGCAATTACTTTACATTCTTGTGGGTTGAAATCATAAGATGTTTGCGTTCTTACACTTTGTTGATTTGTTTTATTAACATTCTTTTGATGATCAGAGTTTTTTTCTGAAGCTTCAGCAACATGATTCATATTTATATTAGGGAATATATTGTTATGAGAAACTGTTTTTACTTTAGTAAAAGTGCAAATTGTTTTATGGACTTTCGCTAATGCATTTTGGTTTGTAGCTAAAAATAATAAAAGTACTAAACAAATTGACAAAATAACTGCAACAGAACTTAAAAATAAGTTTTTCAATTTCATCTCCTTACCCACATTTCTCTTAAGATTTATTCTATCTTAACACAACAACTTTAAACAAAAGATATGTAGATTACAATTTAAATAGATTGTAATATTTGTAACAATAACATTAATGTAGTTGTTATTTTTGTTACATAAACCACTAATAATTCATAATCTTTTAAAACTTATATTTAAGATAACATCAACTTTGCATTACAAGTTATAAAACAAAAGAAGTGGGACACAGAAGTCATCTTGAACACTGTGTCCCACCTCTTCCGTCTAAACTTGCCTTGTCCGTGGAATTTCTCGGTGAAATTCTTTTTGTTGGGGCCCCAAACCCCAACTTGCCTTGTCTGTGGAATTTCTTGGTGAAATTCTTTTTGTTGGGGCCCCTTGAGTATTAATTTGCTTCTTTACGACGTGACTTAAGTCCTTTTTCAATAAAAATAATGATAATTCCACTTAATGAAACCGCAATAGCCATATATAAAGGAAACTCTAAATTAACATCGAATAATGCACCAGCTACAAGAGGACCTATAAAGTTACCCATACTGGTAAAAGTTGAATTCAATCCACCTGCAAAACCTTGCCGTTTACCTGCTATATTCGAGAAGTAATTGGTTAAAGCCGGTCTAATCATATCAAAGCCTATAAAAACAACAAAGCTAATAATCATAATCGTCCAATAACCGTTTGCAAGCACTAACATAACGAGAACAATAGCTGAATATAGTAATGACCATGCAATAAAATTAAGTTCACTCATATATTTCATAAATTTATCAAAGAAGAATACCTGGAATAATGCGCCGAACACGCCTCCACCGATAATAGCTATCGAAATATCTTTAGGAGTATAATTTACTTTGTCAGCTGTATATAAAGAAAACAATGTTTCAAAAGCAGATAAACCAAATGCTAATACAAGTGTTAATATAACTGGCGTAATAAATACTTTCCAATTAATTTTAGTGAATAATTCGGGTTGATATTGGTGGAATCCATCTGTGGTTGCTTTGTGAGGATTATGAATTAATAAAACTGACATAATGAATGCAACAACACCTAATGTTCCAGCAACATAGAAAGGTAATCTATGTGAAATTTCAGCTAAAAACCCTCCAAATCCAGGCCCTAATATGAAACCTGAATTAATAATTGCCGACATATATCCAAAGTTTTTAGCTTTATCAGCTCCTGGAGAAATATCTGCAATCATACCTGTTACACCAGGCATGACCATGCCTGCACTAAAACCACCTAAAACACGTGAAATGATTAAAATGGTAAAACTTTGACCGGCTGCGAACATAAATTCAGAGACAGAAAAGAATACTAAACCGATACATATAATTAATTTTTTCCCCAATTTATCAGCTAGTGTCCCACCAAATGGTGAAATAATCATTTGTGATAATGCAAAGGCAGCAACTAGCATTCCTAAATCACTACCTTTTAATCCTAAATCCTTTAAATATACAGGAAGTACAGGAATAACTAACCCAATTCCTAAAAATATAAGAAATATATTAAAATAAAGAATAAATAATTGCTTTTTCATAGGACACCCCCCTTTTTTTTCTAATATGATAAGCATACCAATCATTTTGAATTTTATCGCAAGTTTATTTTTTAATTTTAATGTCTCGCATAAAAACTTTACTTTACTAAAAGTTTCTACATTGTATAACAATTTAACGTGGCATGACAATCATTTTGAAAAGTTTAATATTTAAATTTCACTAAACTCTATTTTTAGTTAAAAATTTAGCATATAATTAAACGAAACTGTATCTTCCTAAACTTTCGACATAATCTTAATCAAATTTACCAAAGTCTAATGAATGTACGGTTTAATTTTTCTTCACTTTCACATCTGTATAAACAGAAAGCACCTCAAATTGTTTGAAATGCCTCAATGTAAAAGTTATCATTAACTCTCGATTATTAAACTCTATAGAAAGTAGTGCGTGGTTATGCAATCTCGTTACTTTGCAAGAATATATTTCATTATCTTATTTGCTATATCTTTGACTGAATCACATATTTTTAACTTTATGACGTTAAATTTATTTTTAGCATACGTGCCTTTTGAACTTTGTCTACTTTTAAAATTATTCAAACCAGTCAAAGCTTTTGAATGGCCCTTATTTATTGTTTTCGGACTCATATTTCTATTATTAGTTCCAAACACATTTTATATGATTACCGATCTCATACACTTAAACCAATTTCAATTTAACTTTTTAGCTGGATTAAACATCACAGAATGGATTTATTTCACCTATTTAATACTTGGCGTACTCTTAGCAATATACCTCACAACTCTTATATTTTTAGAAATTGCACATTTTACGTCTTATGTATGGATAAATCGACTATTGATAGTTATATTAATGTTCTTAAATGGATTAGGTATTTACATCGGTCGATTCTTAAGACTACATACTGTCTATTTATTAAATGCACCTTTAAAAATTGTGAAAGAGGTTTTTTTAATCATAGATGTTAAAGCGTTACTATTTGTCATTCTAATGGTGCTCATACAAGCAACAGTCATATTGTTTGTTAAAGGGGTGAGATTTTACCAATGATGATTGAAGTAATATTAATGGTATGTCTCATCATGATTCAACTCATGATAGGTCATTTATGGCATCAAATAGGATGGAGCTATACTAAAGCTATTTTATTAATGTGTTTACCGTTGGGGATAGGATTATATTTGATGCAATTATTTTATTATGAGACCCGTTATACAAATTGGGAAGTCCCTTTTAAAACTAAATTAAACCTTAAATATATGTATATTTTAACTTTGTTAGAATATATTTTAATCTATGTTTGTTTTTTTATGTAACTAGATAAAGATCTGAACACACGTATACTGTTGTTCAGATCTTTTTTCTTTAATCTAATGCTTTGAATTCTGACATTACACGTTGTCTACTTTCTTTGTGATCAATCATTTGTTTAGGATAGTCTTTACCTATTTCAACACCTTGACCCTTTATTTGTTGCTCGAATTTATGGGTATCGTGTAAATACTTAGCATCTATCTGATTTAATTTTGGAATGTAAGTTTTAATATATCGAGCATTATTATCAAAACGCTCGCTTTGTCTTATAGGATTAAACATTCTAAAGTATGGTACAGCATCTGTTCCAGTAGAAGCCGACCATTGCCATCCGTGAACATTTGAAGCTGCATCATAATCTATTAATTTTTGTTTGAAAAATGACTCACCCCAAATCCAGTCAATAAACAAATCCTTAGTTAAAAATTGAGAAACTATCATTCTCATGCGATTATGCATAAATCCAGTTGTTTTAAGTTCCTCCATTGCTGCATCAATAATAGGAAAACCAGTATTCCCATCTTTCCACAATTTAAAATTCTCTTCATCATAAGACCATTTCAATTGTTGGTATTTTTCTTTAAAAGCAACATGAGCTGTTTCGGGATAATTGGTCATTAATACATAATAAAACTCTCTAAAAATCAATTCACGTATAAAAGCTTCGTAATTTTGTTCATTTTTATCATAATTTTGAAGTAAATCGTTGAAAACTTGTATAATATCTATCATTCCATAAGCTAAGTAAATACTTAGTTGGCTTGTTAATACTTCAGACAAATATTCCCTGTTTTCTTTATAATTTTCGATATCTTGAGATAAAAATTCAGCCCAACGATTTTGAACATCACGTTCACTTATGCCATATGAATGATAATCTTTTTTAAGTTTATGTTGAGATTTCACTGCAACCTTTGTAATATCTTCTAAATGATAGTCATATTCATCTCTAATCATTAAGTAAGGACGCCATTTTCTATAAAAACTGGTAAATACTTTATAAGGTTCCCCTTGTTTATTATGTGTTTTGCAAGGGTTAAAATAATGATTTGCCCTTAATGATATTACTTGAATATCAGCTTGTTTAAACCGTTTTCTTTGATGTAAAATATCATATTCTTCATGATGATAACTCATAATATCACCTGCAACAACAACTTTGTCTATAGCTTGTTTTTTACAAAAATCTATTAATTTATCATAAGACATCAAAAAGGGTTCTATATCATATCGTTGTAGTTCATACATAAACTTCTGTATGGACCCATAATAGTATTGTGCTTTCTTTTTTGCTTCTTCTTCAAACTCTTCAGTTGGAATAATAAAATAACATTGATTTATAGATTCTTTATTTCTATATATATAATCAAATAAGGGGTTATTATTTATCCTAAAAACTCTATTTAAAATGACACCTATAGCCATTAGATATTACCACCTAACATTAATTTTTTGTTATACCCTAATACTAAATTCTATTTACATTCATATATTTTTATACGCTTCATTTCAACTATTAAGATTAACTTGCCACGAATTTATAAAATATGTCTCGTAAAGTTAAAATATTAAACTTTACGAGACATTTATAATTATCATTTAAATACCTAAATCTTTTACTTATACTAAACCAAGCCATTTCCAATACGTCAAACTAAAAACGATAACTAAAATATAACCTACTATCGTTAAAGGTATACCTGTCTTTAAAAAATCCTTTACAGTAAAAGTCCCAGTACCATATGCAAGCATATTTTGTGGTGCACTAACAGGTAGCAGGAAACCAAAACTAATCACAAATTGTTGTATTAATACAAAACCAATAGCATGATCACCTAAATTTAGCGTTGAAGTCAAAGAAATAAACACAGGTATTAACGCAGAGGCTAAGCTCGTTGCACTTGCAAAACCTAAATGTATTAATATATTAAATAAAGTAATTAACGCAATAGTTGCTATGATTGGTAAATGTTTAAGCCCCATTAAACCAAATGTTTGATCGCTTAACCATTGAGCGGCTCCTGTTTTAAGTAATACATTACCAAGTGAGATTCCTACACCAAATACTATAATCGTTCCCCACGGAATCTTCTTTTCAACACCTTTCCAAGTAATAACACCAATCTTTGGCATCAGCATAATACCTAGAGCAACTAGTGTAATCGAAGCTGAATCAATCGGATGTAATACTTTCTCAGTCGACCAGAAGAATAATAAAAGCACTGAAATCACAATTAGTCGCCATTCTCTATGACTGACTGGTCCTAATTTATTAAGTTCCTTTTTAATTAACTCTTTGCCACCTTCAATTTTATCGTGTTCAGGTGGCATAAACTTAATCATTATAAAATAAAGAGCTATAGACATAATGATTGACCACGGCGCAGCATATAAAAACCACTCTCCCCATGATACATCATGTCCTAAATTTTGGTTAATAAAATTGATGGCTACAATATTTTGTGCTGCAGCCGTTTTAATACCTATATTCCATATCGAAACTGCTTGTACAGCAGTAATAATTAATAATGAAGCAAGTCTACTATCCTTACTCACATTAAATGCAGCAATCATTCCCAGTAATATTGGGACAACTGCACCAGCACGCGCTGTAGCTGATGGTACAAAAAATGCTAGAACAATAGATACTAAAATAGCACCAATGACTATATTTCTAGTTTTATTTCCTACAATTGATAGCACAAGTAATGCAAGTCGTTTATGTAAATTGGTTTCCTGCATTGCTGCTGCTAAAAATAATGCTGCAGCTACAAGTGCTACGGCTGAGGTTGAAAAACCACTGAAAGCGTGACTAAGCGCGTTATTCGTTCCTAAAATATCGCTACCTTTTAGTATTATGTCGCCACTTTTAGGGTTTCCAAGTTTTTCGGATAAATCTTGAACTGGACTTAAACCTAGTAAAAGTATCATTAATCCTAAAATTAATGTTGCAGAAACTGGATAAGTAACTGCTTCTGTAACCCACATAACTACAGCGAAAGCTAGAATAGCTAATGCTGCTTTAGCCATTACAGACAATCCTGCTGGTGTGGGTAATAACAAGATAGTAATTAAAATAATAAAACTAATGATAATCCACACAGGTTTATAATTTTTTTTAGACTTTTTATCATGATATTTTTCAGTGTGTGCTTGATATTGGTCCCCTTTAGCCATTATCATCGTCTCCTTATTCTATAAATATATGTTCATTATATCAAGAAAGCGCTTTTATATTTCAACGACAAATACCCTTCACACAATTTTCACAAAAATCTAACAACTTCCGATGAAGGATTTCCTAGTTATTTATTTGAATTTTAATGAGTTTTTGACTTCACTCACAGCTTGCGCAGAGTGTTGTAGTTGTTGATATTCATCATTATTCATATCTACCTCTATAATCTTTTCTATTCCTTGATATCCTATTATAGTAGGAACACCAAAACAAATATCTGAGCATCCGTATTCTCCTTCTAGATAAGCAATACTTGGTAATAAACGTTTCCGATCATTAAAAATTGCATCTATAGTTTCATATATGGCAGTTGCTGGTGCATAATAAGCTGAGCCTTGACCTAATAATTCAACAATTTCTGCACCACCCTTACGTGTACGTTCAACAATTTGATCAATCTTTTCTTTAGAAATAAGATGTTTAACGGGAATCCCATTAATGTGTGTTGTATTTACCAAAGGTAACATCGTATCACCGTGTCCTCCTAACACAAACCCATTTACATCTTTGACAGACACGTTAAGTTCTTGAGCGATAAAAGTTCGATATCTTGCAGCGTCTAAAATTCCAGATTGACCAATAATACGTTCTTTAGGAAAACCTGATGCTTTAAATGCTGTATATGTCATAACATCAACCGGATTAGTCAGTACAATAATTATTGACTGAGGTGCATACGTTGCAATTTGTAGTGCAGTTTCTCGTACTATTTGTTCATTAGTTTGAACTAAGTCTTCTCTTGTCATTCCTGATTTCCTAGGTATACCTGCAGTCATCACCACTACGTCTGAGTCTTTAATATCTTCTATATTTACTGAACCATGTATAGGTGTGTCAAACCCCCAAATGGGTCCGCTTTCTAAAATATCTAACGCCTTTCCTTTAGCCATCCCCTCTGATTGCTGGCGTTCAATCAACACAATTTCTGCTAATTCCTTTTGTGCAAGAATGAATGCTAGAGTCCCTCCTGTATGTCCCGCACCAATAATTGATATCTTTCTTCTATTGACCATAAGCAATGCCCCCTTGTTTAATTTTCTCTTTAAAAATCAAAAAGCTTTGCCAATTCATGTTAATTATAACATTGAAATGACAAAGCGCTTGAAGACTTATGTGAAATAAATATTTATATAATGACTGACTATCCAAAAATATCATGATTTAATCCAAAAACATAAAGCAGTACAAAAAATGCTATACCACTTAATATTGTTAGTATTAAGGTTAATATAAGTGTACGTTTAAAATGTCTTATGAAGGCAATAAAAAGCATTCCTAAATTGTAAGCAAAGAATAGACCAAATAAGACCATTGTAATTTTTACATCGGTATAAAAGATATTAAATAATAAGACAACAAAGGCAAAACCTAAATATGGAAAAGTGATTAGGTTTCTTTCAAATTTAATTTGTTTGTTACGGTTATCTTCATTCATTTTTATCATACTCTCCTTATTTATGAGAATTGCAACATATCGAGTTTATTTTTTAATCTGTTAACATCAAGTTGTTCACCAATCAATACTATCGTTAACGGATAATCCCCATTAATAACTTCATAATCTGGCATACCAAATGAATATTGAAACTCATATGTCACATTGGGTTCATCTTTAAATTGTACATATCCCTTTAATCTTAAAACATTATCAGGCATACGCAAAATAAATTGGTAAAATAATTGTCGATCAATGGCTGTTGTAAATGTGTATTGCATACTATTTATACCATGGTGATGAGAATGTGTGTGTGTCATTACTAATTGATCACGAAATTGTGGCATCTCATCGATATTAACTTGTCCATAAGTAGTATATATTTTTGAACTATATTTGTTTACTTCGTTAAGTTGTTTTTTTAAAGTATCTCTGTCTTCAACAGTTATTAAATCTAATTTATTAACGACGAGCACATCGCTTACCTCGAGTTGTTCTTCCATGAGACGCTTTGTGGAGTCAGTATACTGTTGTCTTTGTAAAAAGCGAAGTGCATCAACAATACTAACAACATGGGGACGTTCAACAAACTGAACTATGCGAGGATCTTGACACGCCATGATCAATTCAATAGGATGCGCGATACCAGTTGCTTCTATTATAATATGGTCCGTTTCATGGTTGTGACTGAGCATCTCAATTTGTTGAACTAAATCTGATTTCATATCACAACAAACACAACCATTCAATAATGGATACACTTTGACTAATTCACTCAAATGGTTACCATCTACATCAAATGATCCAAATTCGTTCATAATTACTGTTATTTTCTCATCAATTTTTAATAATTCATTAATATAATGTGTCAGGAACGTAGTTTTACCACTGCCTAAGAAACCGCTAACGATTGTGATTTTCAACTTTTCATTTTTATTATTTTTCATTTTAATATATCCTTTACTATTACAAACATTTTAATATATGATAACATAAATATTTAATTATCTTTTTACTTGATTTAATGTAAGATATCTTCTAAACTTTAAACATACTTTAATTTTAGCATGACATTGAATCATAGTGTTGTATATAAAACAAGCAACATAGATGGATTCCAATCCGAAAAAAAAGAGAATACGGATAGAATGTCTGGAGGAGAACTTTAATGTCTGAACAACATAATTTAAAAGAGCAGCTATGCTTTAGTTTGTACAACGCTCAAAGACAAGTTAATCGCTACTATTCAAACAAAGTCTTTAAAAAGTACAATCTAACATACCCACAATTTCTTGTTTTAACAATATTATGGGATGAATCACCTGTTAACGTCAAAAAGGTCGTTACAGAATTAGCACTTGATACTGGAACTGTATCACCATTACTCAAGAGAATGGAACAAGTTGATTTAATCAAACGTGAACGTTCTGAAGTAGATCAACGTGAAGTATTTATTCACTTAACAGACAAAAGTGAAATGATTAGGCCCGAATTAAGCAACGCATCTGAGAAAGTTGCAACTGCTTCTTCTTTATCTAAAGATGAGGTCAAAGAACTTAATCGTTTATTAGGTAAAGTCATCGATGCATTTATCGAAACAAAAGAAAAGTAATGTGTTGCTGTCATGAAACTAAAGTTAAAGGTTAAGTTTTAAATACATTGTACACTCAAACATATTATATAATAAAGGTGTGGACAGAATTTGAATTAAATTCATGTTCTTCCTGTGGTAACGAGAACTATGACTGAGAAGACTGAATACAAGTTCTTTTTCATTTTAGTCATCGACTACCAATATATAACAAAATCCTGAGACAAAATTTAGTGTCTCAGGATTTTGTTATATATTATTTAATTAAAAAATTTCATTTCGTTTCTATTCATTTCTATTACTTTTTTTAAATAACCATCATGCTGCATTAATTCTTGATATGAACCATTTTCTATTATTTCTCCGTCATTCATGACTATAATTTTATTAAATCTTGGAAGTATTTCTAAATCATGTGTAGCTATGATGAGTGTTTGAGATAAGGATTCAATCAAATTTATAATTTTTTGGGTATTATTAATATCTAGTGCTGTAGTAGGTTCATCTAATATCCAAAAATCGGCCGAAGATCTTAATAGCAATCTCGCTAAACTTAGACGTTGAACTTCCCCACCTGATAAATTATGACCGTCTAACTTAACTATACTATCTAAATTTAAATATTCTAATCCAACATCTTCGAGAACCTTTTTGAGGTGATCATCTGATTGCTCAGAAAATAAATTATCACGAATTGTACCATCAAAAATATATTGAGATTGAAGCATTGCATTAAATGTTTGATATTTTTCATTGTCATTGATACTGTTCATATCTTTACCGTTTAATATCACTTTTCCCTCTTCTATTTGAAATAGCCCAAGTAATACATGAAGCAAAGTACTTTTACCTGATCCAGAAGGACCGATGATCGCTACCTTATCACCATATTCAAAGGTTAGATTAATCTGTTTTAGAATAGAGTGATATTGATGTTCATATTTAAAAGTGACATTTTTAATTTCTAATAAAACATTTTGCGAACGCTTTAAGTTTGTATGTTCTGAAGGAATTTTATACTTAGGTACAATAACCTCGTGTATCTCTTCAAGTGCCTGGTCTGTATCCGCTTTATAATATGCCACATTGCTCATAGGTACTGCTTGTTCAAATAAAGTTAATATCATCAATATAATACTTGTAATATAAATAGCATTGAGCTGACCATCATGAATCTGTTGCGCGCCTAACACTAAACACATAAATATTGAGAACATTGCAATTAAGTTTAACAAGTAGTCATAAATTGAAAGAAATCGGCGTTCCTTAAGTTGCATATCATCAAATTGACGTAAAGCATGGGAAACTGTATTTTTGAAGTCATCGCTACGATTGAAACGTTTTAATTCTTCATGACCTTCTTTATAATCATAATATCTTTTAAGAAATATTTTTTGCGTTTGAGTCACTTGTTGCTTTAATTTACGTGCTTTCTTAGCACTTAAACAAGGAACAATCCATAAAGTTAATAACATACTTAAAGTAATCACTAATGCATGTAGTGGTGATAAAAACAACATAGTTATTACTGAAACAATTGCAGTTAATCCGATTACAATCGGTGGGTAATATACTCTCAGATATATGTTTTGTAAAGCTTCTACACGGCTTATCATTTTTGTAATAAGATCACTTGAATTAAATCTTCTATAGATATCTGGAACGACTGGATATAGCATTTTTAAAAATTGAACTCGTACATTACGTAACATTGTAAATGTCGTCTTGTGTGAAAGTAATCTTTCTATATAGCGTGTGATTGCTCTTAAAAATCCAAACAATTTAACAGATACAACTAAAATCATTAATGCATAGAGTGGCGTACCTAGCGCACTTTGAGTAATCATATAACCACTTAAAAAGAACATTGCTAATGCTATAATTCCACCTAAAACACCTACCATGATAGCGCATATTAAATCTCTATCTATACTAAAATGAATACGTGATTTCATTGATCTATCGTCACCTCACTACGCGAAACAGAAATGATCGAGTCATCTTTTATAAGATGACCACTTTCGAGATATATACGCCGTGCTGAACTTCGAATGGTTGAATCACGGTGTGCAATAATAAACACTGTCGTTGTAGAAAAATGATGCTCTAATACTTGTTGTATGACCTTTTCAGTTTCAATATCTAATCCTATCGCTGGTTCATCAAAAATAACAATATCAGGTTTCAATAATAATAAACGACTTAACTCAATACGTCTCATTTGTCCACCTGATAACATTTCCCCACCTTCACCAATAGAAGTATAGATACCATATTTCAATGAAAGTACTTTCTCTTTTAACCCCACTTCATCAAGCACTTGAATCACTTGCGCATCACATATCTCATCATCATACATTGCAATATTATTTTTGATAGAATCTGCAAATATATATGGGCGCTGACTTAGAAATCCAATATTTAATGATGCTTGGTTAAATGAAAGTTTTCCATGTGTGGGTGTTACTGATTGACTAAGCAACTTAGCTAAAGTGGATTTCCCTGCACCACTCGGTCCCACAATAGCGACCTTTTCTCCTTTATTTACCGAAAATGAAATGTTTTTCAATGCCATATGATTACTATTAGCGTATTGAAAATCAACATGTTTGATTAAAACTTGTTCAAACTGTTTCTCATCCACTTTTAATGTAGGTGAGTCAGCTTTATCTTCAGATTCTAAAAATGAAAACACCACATCGCTAGAACCTTCACTTTGCTTACCTGTATGAAATGCTTGACCTAAGTCTTTAATCGCATTATAAAATTCAGGAGCTAAAATAATCGCAATCGCTGCAGTCACAAAGTTGATATGGTTAAACACAACTAAGCTTAAAGCCACTTCCAATGCGACCAATCCAATCCCTAACATACTTATGAATTCAAGCATAAGTCCTGATAAAAAGGCACTTTTCAAAATACGCATTGTTAAATCTCTAAAACGTGTACTGTCTTTATAAAGTTGTTGCTCAGAATGTTTCGTTTGATTTAAAAGTTTAAATGTAATAAGACCTTTAGCAGTATTTAAAAAACGTTGACTAAACTGGTTTAAATATGTCATTTGATCCTTCGACTCATCTCTTGTTTTAAGTCCAAAAATAACATAAAACAATGGAATAAAAGGTGCGGTAACTATCATAATAATAGCAGTAGGTAAATGAACAAAACACATGGTAATAATAATAACGATGGGAATTAACATTGATTTAAAGACTTGAGGTAAATAACTCTGAAAGAACGGACCGATACCATCAATACTTTCAGTTAAAATATTTATTTCTTCACCAATTGAACGGACACTTTTCTTCAAAATCATTTGTTCTCTAAGCATATGCTTTATTTTAAATGCCAAATGATCTCCTAAAAATTGAATCAGCATATTAAATGTTGCCCTTAAAATAAGGGAGATAAAAATAACTGATAACAATAATAATAAAGATTGTTGTTGGTAATACAGTAAGTGATTTAAAAAGTGTGAAATTGAAATGTTTTGCACAACGACCGTAAAAGATAAAAAAACGCTCATGATTAACATGAGTGCGGGGTATAATTTATAACTTAAAACCATTTTTGTTAGTTTTTTCACAATAATCTCACCTACATATATTATAGAGTGTTTACAAAAAATTAAAATCATTTCGCTCACAGAATAATTCTAGTCATAACTTAATACATTTATAAGACTTTGGTCTAGTATTTAGATTGTAAACACCATCAATATGATTTTCTATGCTATGATAATATGGTATTTTGAGTACTAGTAATAAATTAATAGAGATAAGAAAGTGGGTAAAGTATGTTTTTACTTGAATTAATAAAAGGCATCATCTTAGGTATCGTAGAAGGACTTACCGAATTCGCCCCTGTTTCTTCTACTGGGCACATGATACTTGTCGATGATATGTGGTTAAAGTCAACTAATTTTCTCGGTTCTCAATCAGCATTCACATTTAAAGTTGTTATACAGTTAGGTTCGGTATTTGCGGCTGCTTGGGTATTTAGAGACCGCTTCTTAGAAATTTTACACATTGGTCAACATAAACCTGAACCTTCCACTGCGGGAGATAGACGTTCAAAACCACGACGTCTGAATTTAATACATGTATTAGTAGGTATGGTCCCAGCAGGGATTTTAGGATTTTTATTTGATGATTTAATTGAAAAATACTTATTTAGTGTACCAACAGTCTTAATTGGTTTATTTATAGGTGCCATTTATATGATTATAGCTGATAAATATTCTAAAACTGTTCAGCATCCTCAAACAGTAGATCAAATTAATTATTTCCAAGCATTTGTCATTGGTATCTCTCAAGCAATAGCTATGTGGCCTGGATTTAGTAGATCTGGTTCAACGATTTCAACTGGTGTTCTTATGAAATTGAATCATAAAGCTGCATCTGATTTCACTTTTATTATGTCGGTACCTATTATGTTAGCTGCAAGTGGGTTATCTTTACTAAAACATTATGAGTACATTCATTTAGCACATATACCATTCTACATTTTAGGTTTTTTAGCGGCATTTATTGTTGGATTAATTGCAATTAAAACATTTTTACACTTAATTAATAAAGTTAAGTTAGTCCCTTTTGCCATTTATAGAATTGTCTTAGTTATTTTTATAGCAATCTTATACTTCGGATTCGGTATTGGCAAAGGAATTTAATAAAACACACGTATGAAATATATTAGTCTATTTCAATAATATAGAAATGGTTGTATATCAACTTATTTTCAGTATGTTTACCATCATTACGTATAAAATTGAAATATTGTAAGATGTTTCAGGTTTTACTAGGTAATGAAAGTTACCAATCATTAAACTCTCGCCAGACAGGTGGGAGTTTTTTATTAAACTTATTGTTCCTTATATTTTCTTTATTATAAATAAAATGTACTTTGTTGCTATAAAGGTTTTTTAGTATGAGTACTAAAAAATATCGAATTTGTCTATTTTTTTAATTTACTTCATAGATAGGCACTAACATTTCACACACTTTATCTGTTCCCTCTTCCTCAATGTATCTCTCTATAATTGGTTCATTTCTCATACGCAAATGAGTTTCATTTAAAATATTTTCTAAATGACTAAAGAAATTCTCTATATTTCTTTTTGTATGACTAATTTTAAACACAGCATAGATGCCACCTATAAAATTTATTTTAGATATTGTCTGATCATTTACTGTTTCATCTATTCTCAAAACAACGTCATATCTACATTGATTACTTTGAACGTGGAGAGGATTATCTAATGCTATACCTAACACACCGTATTTCTCAACATATTTCCAATAATGATTAGTCTGAATCCAATGCTTAAAGGTCTTCATCATTTCAAAGTTTTTATCACTTTGATAAGTACCTATCATTCTCATATAAACGACGCTACTGTCATCTAATTTTTCAATCTTATATTTCATATTATCGCTTCCACTGAGAAAGTAACCCGAGTTAAAATTTTTTGCAATATGAATTTTAAAATTTTGTTATACAAAAAACACTTTATGATGTTAATATGAAAAATTTATTTTCAACCATACAACTAGTATCAATCGTTTATTTTCATGTATCATAGGGTATGAAAAAGAATAGTAAAAGTTATGGAGGCAACGTGTATGGACAAAAAGAAACTCATTAAAACACTTATCAATGTATTACCAATCGTTATCGTACCATTAGTAACTGAACGTAAGCGTATTAAAAAACATCCAGATGTACAGAAAGTAACTAATGCTACATCTAAAGCAACTTCAAAAACAACATCTGCAATTTCAAATAAAGCTTCAGACGTCAAAGAGTACGTAGGAGATAAAAAGCAAGAATTTGATAATAAGCGTGAATTGAAGAAAATTGCGAAGGAAAATGATCCAGCTTACATTGAGAAAAAAGGCGAAAAACTAGCTAAACAAAATCGTAAAAAAGCAGACAAAATGGACAAAAAGCTTCAAAAGAATATTGAAAAACGTCATAAAGAAGAACAAAAACAACGTGAAGCTAATCAGAAACAACGTATTAAAGACATGAAAAAATCTCAAAAATACGAAGAGCAAGTTGGCTTAACTCCTGGTAAAATAGATCACGAAATTGAGAAAAAAGGCGAAAAACTAGAAAAAGATAATCGTAAAGATATTAAAAAACTAGACAAAAAGCTTCAAAAGAATATTGAAAAACGTCATAAAGAAGAACAAAAACAGCGTGAAGAAGCAGAAAAAGCTAGAAAAAAAGAATTTAAAAAATATGAAAATTACGTGGCTGACAGTGTCGTAAAACAACATAAGGAATCAAATCATTCTTAACCATGAAGACTAACGTAATTATAGATGGAGATGCTTGTCCTGTTGTTAATTCTGTCATTGAATTGACGAAAGGGACAGGCATTTTTGTTACGATTTTAAGAAGTTTTAGCCATTTTTCACAACAAATACAACCCGAACATGTAAAAACTGTATATGTTGATGACGGTCCCGATGCGGTAGACTATAAAATAGTCGAACTTGCTAGCAATAATGATATCGTCATCACACAAGATTATGGACTTGCCAGTCTACTGATAGATAAAGTACATACCGTCATGCATCATAAAGGAAATATTTATCACTCAGACAACATCCAAAGCTTATTAGATCAAAGATATCTAAATGCTCAAACAAGAAGACGAGGTGGTCGTCACAAAGGCCCTCCTCCCTTCACAACAGAAGATAGACTTAAATTCGAGCAGGCTTTTAGAAAAATCATTAATCAAATCTAGGAGGCATATTATGAAAAGAATTGCTGTTTATTGTGGTGCAAGTAAAGGAAAAGACCCGTCTTACGTTAAAGAGGCATACGAATTAGGAAAATATATGGCTGAACAAGGATACGAGCTTGTATTCGGAGCAGGATCAGTCGGCATTATGGGAGCGATTCAAGATGGCGTACTTGAGCATGGTGGTAAAGCTATCGGCGTCATGCCTAAAATGTTAGATGAACGAGAAATAACAAGTCAAAAAGTAAGTGAGCTTATATTAGTAGATTCTATGCATGAGCGAAAAAATAAAATGACTGAACTTGCCGATGCTTTTATTATGGCTCCAGGTGGCGCTGGTTCATTAGAAGAATTTTTTGAAATGTATAGTTGGGCTCAAATTGGTATACACCAAAAGCCTATTGGTGTATTTAATTTAAATGGATTCTTTGAGCCACTACAACACTTAATCGACCATATGATTAAAGAAGGATTTATTGATGAGAAATATCAAAAACTTGCCCCATTATATGATACTAAAGAATCACTCATCGAAGGACTTAAACATTATAAACCGTTAGGTGTACGTACATACGATTAATAACGTAAAAAGTAGAGAACCCACAAATGATTTCCTCTAAAGAAACATTTGTGGGTATTTTTCAATAAAATTATCAAACTCTTTCATCTTTATTAAAATTCATCTTAAAATTAAGTATCAAATAAACATAATCAAATCTTATTTAAGTAGAAATTTAGCATTTAATAACTTTGTATTTTATATTATTGACTTATAATTTTTCAGTTCTTTATTATATGGATGATCATTTTCAATTATACAAAAACTATAAATCCCATTTCATGTAGGCGCTTTTATGAGTCATAATTTTCATTTGTACAAGAACTACTAACTTTCCTTTCAAGAAGGAAGTAGCTCTTTATAATATCTTACATGACGTTTAAGGGGATGGTATTTACTAAGATTCGGATATTCAAAATGGTCTAAAAAAGTCATTCCTAATTTTTCCATGACTTTTCTAGAGGGCAAATTATTTTCAGAAGTAAAACTATATAATTCTTTAATTCCTTTATCTCTAGCATATTTCATTACGGCTTCCGCCCCTTCTGTAGCTAGACCATTTCCCCATACTTCTGGAATTAGCCTCCACCCTATTTCATAAAACGGTAACTCTTTAAAAGGGTAATGGCTATCTTTTGATACGTAATTCACACCTATAAAACCTAACCATTCTCCCGTCTCTTTCAACTCGACAGCAAATAAACCTAGACCACTTTCTTGTATTATGCTATCCATACTTTCCATGTCTATCTCAGAACGACGATAACTAAGTAAACTAGGGAAGTATCTACGTACTTGCGTATTAGCATTCATTTTTTGAAAGGGTAATAAATCTTCGGTTTTCCAATCTCTTAAGTTTAAACGTTCAGTTTCAATATAAATAACCATCTTAAACACTCCATTTAATCGAAAATGTTTATTTTGCCTATATTTTAATATAAAATTAACGCGTTATGAAGTTTTTAACTCTACTCATATCGCGTTATTTAAACATATATTCTTTTTTATATTTATTAGTTTTTAGAAATATAACTAATCAGTTTAATGTGTACCGGTATTTCTTTCAAACGATCACTTTGATTTTTAGGTGCAACAAACGTCGCATCAATAAAATCATTTTGGTGATTAAGGTGGTATGTTGCCACAAATGTATCTGTATCTGATTCAAAGTTAGGCAAATGTGCAATGACTCGTTTAATATCACCTGTTGTATCTTTAATAGTTCGACCAGTCAGATTCTCTAACTCACGACCTAACTCTACTAATGTCATCTTTTTACCTTCTAAAATATTAAAATCTTGTTCATGCATCGTTCTTCTCTCCTCTTAAAGCTATCAACTATTCGCTATCTTCCAATCTAAATGTTTGTTAAACTCACTAATACCTATTCGCCACATACAATACCCTTCTCATTTCGTATTCAAACGTTAGGAATAACTACTATCATTCTTGTCGATGATTATTTTTTCTATTATCCTCTGATGGCTTCTGCTGTGTATGTGGTTTAGAGGATTGACCGTCATGTTCATCTTGATTGCTTTTTATTTTGTTAGTTTGATCATCATGATTAGCAGATGTTGATTGATTATTTGAAGACTTTTCTTTTGCATCATGATTATCTTTATTTTTCTTATCTCGGGATGTGCTTTTAGCAGGTAATTCGTTTACATCTTCTTGGAGACTATCCTGTTTGTGTTTAAGCTTATCCTTTTGCTCTTGTAACTTTTTCTTCTGCTTTTTTAAATCTTTATTTTCTTTTTTTAATTGGTCAATGCTTTTTTCTAAAGAAGCTTTTTCGTTACTTTTACCACATGCAGTTAACACCAATGTTGTAATTAATAGTAAGGTTAACCATTTTCTCATGATAGACTCCTTTGTAGTTACTTATCGATACACTTTATTTTAACATGGTTTTTTGATTTAATCATTTTTTAACATAAAATATCAATTCATTTCATTACATTTAATTTCACAAAGTAACATATATATTTAATGGGAAATTATTTACTCTTTATTTATAAAAGTTTACTTTTATTAAAGCTATATTTTTAGTTATGATATCATTCGCACTTTTTTATCAAAATTAAACGATATTTGTGTGAAATAGAAAAAAGATTTACAATTCTTATCATTTTGTGCAATAGCCGTTTGAACTTGTATAAGAGTAATGATATACAGGTAATAATTATGATATGATTGTGTTTATCATACTAATCATCATGTTTTTAAATGATAATTTAGCTTAGTTATCCTTTTTAAAGTAGTATTTATTTATGAATTTAAAATTTAAGGGAGTATTTTATTATGAAATCCACTGCGCAATTAACAAAGGAGAATAATGTCAAAGCTTTACGACTGAACAATACCGATCGTGAAATATTTGAAAATTACATGACATATGTGCGTGCTGACTTACGTGTTAACCCTCATGATTCAGAATTAATGTTAAACCGTACTTTGAAACACTTAATTCGTGCAGGTGACACTGGAATGCTTGCGATGGAGTTTTTCAACCATGATCCTAAAGCACATGCTAAAAAAGAGATCAGAGCACTCCCAAATGAAACATTTAAAAACATTTTTAAATATATAAGTCATAACTTCATTCTTTTAATAGGTATTTTTTGTTTTCTTAAAGGATTGATTGGCTTTTTTATAGGGGGCGATAGTAATTTACTATATTTATATACGTTTCCCCTAACTGTCATTATTGGTTTAGTAATTATATTTTTATTTATTTGGATGAACTTTAAAACGGTACAATTACAGTGCTTTAACAACTCTTATTGGACCTGGTGGCTCACCTATGGTGTCATCGCATTATTATTAATCACTCTTTTTTATGTTTTTTTTATACCACAATCCTTTTTAGCGTTTGGACCATATATTAAAGTTAGTAATTGGACTTTCATCATTATTGCGATAATAATCACCCCTATTTCATTTTATGTGAATCATCACTTTTATAATAAAGAAGCAAATACACGCATATAAAAAGACTTACACTCAAAACGTTTGTTTTGAGTGTAAGTCTTTATTTGATCTCAATTTAATTTATTAGAAAGACATCTAAAAAGAACCAAATAACCATCACAATCATTATTAGACCTTGAGCAACTGTACTCGCTAAAAATGCAATCACTGAGCCAAAACTCACCTTTATAGCTTGTTGAAAGTTAAATCCTTGAACCAATTCAACAATGAACACAGCAACAAAAGGAATAATGATAATACCAAAGGGAGGAAAAACGAAACACCCTACAATCACACCTATGAGCGCTGTGTATTCACCTATTTTACTTCCTCCAAAACGATTGACGAAATATTTATTCATCACAAAATCGGCTACTAATATCATAATGGTAAAGATGATCATTGCAACATAAAAAATCCACGATAATCTTCCATCATGAAAACCAAATTGATAAATTAAAAACCCAATCCATAGCATTAAAAGTGATGGTATCACCGGTTTAATTAAACCAATAAATGCTAATGCAAAGGCTATAATAATTAAAATCCATAATATCGCTGTCATCTCTATCTACTCCACATCTTCTATTGTAATTTTTTGATCTTTCGTAAACAAGATGAGTATCATCCCTACGAAGATAGAACTTGCTGAGACAAAGAATACATTTTCCAAACCAACCCAATGACTCATCACACCACCTAGCAAATTACCACCAAGTTGTCCTATTACCATGGCATTGGCAAAAAGTGTTGATGCATAACCTGGAAAATCAGGAAGAATATCTTGAAAATAACTAATCCCAAGACCTAGTAATATTGCTAGAAAGATGGCTAAACATATTTGCCCAACAAGCATCATATGAAAATTTTTAAATACACCAATACTAAAGTAAAATGCGCCACCAAATACAGAGCCAATGATTAATAAAGTTCGAGTTGGCAATTTAGCAGATAATATACCTAAAATAACCATAAACGGCACTTCTAAACCCGCACATAAACTCGCTAAATAGCCTACATATCTTTCCTTTTCATTTAAATAATCTGTCACAAAAAGTGGCATATTCATCGTATACATCCATTGCCCAATATGAAGTAATATAAACGCTATAAATGGAATAAATAATGATTTATCTTTAAACATATTTGGTGCAATTTTCTCAATATGCTGTTGTTCAGAAATTTGATTTTTCACCGGTAAATTTTTATAAAAAAACACTTGTAAAATTAAAGTAAATAAAATAATAGCTATTGTGCCACCAAATAATCCAGAATAACCTTTTAACTCAATAAGTTGCGCACCTATAAATGGCCCAAATAAAAAACCAAGTGAAAACATTGAACGTAAAACAGTATTAGCAAACTTAGCACGATCACGTGAACTTGAAGCATTGATTGATTCCCTGGCAGAGGCATACAATTGTGGCATTGCTGGTGCAAATAAACCTTGAAACAGCGCATATAGCACGATGAACAACCATATTTGATGAACGTAGAAATAAATTGAAAAGCTCACTGCCCCCATAAACAAAGCAGTGATGATTAGAATCTTTCTATTAAGGTGATGTGTATCAGAAAACCTTGCAATAATGGAATTGACTATAAACTGACTTATCGCAGCAAGTGCAAGTAGCAGTCCATATTGTGTCGTCGTCATCCCCAAATCTTTTGTAGCAAATAAAATTAAATAAGGTACAGTCACTGCTATTCCCATACCTAGTAACAACATATTGACCACAAACAATTTATAATTCTTTATTTGCAATAATGCTGTAAACATCTTCTCGACCTCTATCCTATTTTTAGATTGCAGTTACACAACAAAATTTAGCCTCAATTACCTAATAAAGTTCAACATTAAATTTACGAATGCGTCTACTTGAGGAAGTTGTAGCATACTTGCGTCATAACTCATGTATGTTGACCGAATAAGCGGCTTTTTATCAATAGTGACTTTTTCAAATTCAAACATGTTCTTGTCGATATTTTTTATCATAATTTTTGGTAGTATTGTTACCCCTACACCACTAAGCAACATTTCTTTACATGTGGCAACTTGATCAACTGTGATCGTCGCGTGATAATCATGTCCCAAATGATTGTTATACCATTGTTTAATTTGATTAATATAAATTGGATCTGCTTGAAATTCAATAAAAGGCAGTTTAGTTACATCTTCCTTACGATCCTTAGGATATATAAAATAATGCTCATCGTTAAATAAATGTGTATTCGATAAATTCATTACTTTATTTCCACGTGTAATCATCACATGGTAGTCTCGATGATGCGCTTTTATTTGTTCAGTAGATCCTACTTGAACCTGAATCTCCACATTAGGAAATTGCGAATTATAAAGACTCAATACTTCAGGAAGTAATGTTTGTCCAATAAGCGAAGAGCAACCGATTGAAATTGTACCGTTCACTTCACCGATATGTGCTTGTATTTTATCAAAAAATAAACGCTCACGTTTGAGCATATCACGCGCATGTTCAATAATCATTGAACCTTCAGTCGTAGTAATGAGCTGTTTTTTGGTACGAATAAAAATCTCAACTCCAAATGCTGCCTCAATTGCTTTTAAACGTTGAGTAACTGCAGGTTGAGATATATATAGAATTTCTGCTGCTTTGCGCAAAGTTTTTGTCTCATCTAAAGTAATGAGCAAACGATAATCATCTATTTTCATAGCGTCCCCCTACATATGTTTATACTTTAATCTTAGTGAAACGACTTAACTTACCATCATCGATAAATTGATTAAAATAGTTAATGTCGTCGATGTGATTTCTTTTTAGCTTTATAGGGACGTTTATGTTTCATTTTCTGTGCTTTATGATTGATTTTATGATAACAACGCATAACCTTATCTTGTATTTCTGAAAAATTATCTTCTATTTCAATCATTAATTGATGGGCGATAATATAAGCCTCATGATATTGCTTCTTTGAAATTTGTTTATTTTGTAGTGCGTACATTAAATCATCTTCATCTACAAGTTCATACTCACCATTAGGTAGAACGAGAACGTCTAAACATAAATCGATGGTACGTGCATTTCCTTTTTGAGTAATGTTCTTTATATTAATGTCAAAATAATATTCTAATGGATTACCTTTATTATCAAACATGACAGTTATACTATACCGCTTCTTATCCGGTAGTATCTGTAACCATTTATAATTGTCATCTGCAACTATTATGTTTTGTCCAACTACCGTCACCTCTAAAGGCTCACGAACCTTTTTCATCGTGACCAAGCCTATAATACCTTTAAATCTATTATTATTAACTTTAACCTCTGTATATTCTCTCTCTACCAGGCGACGCCAGTGACGTTTGTCTATATATTTTACTTTCACAGTCACCAACTCCTTGCTTTTATTATATTAAACTAGGGTGTCAATGTCATCTTAAGTCTCAGATAAATGCTGTTTACATAAATGTTCTTATTAAATCATTAAGACTATTCTACTATAAATAGATGTATTTTACTTAAAATAGATAGAAATACTAGGTTTTATCACATGAATATTGAAATTAAAAAAACAAATGTGAACATAAAAATAAGCAACGAGTGACAGAGTCATAAACACTGTTACTCGTTGCTTGATAAAATACCTATTTTATATAATGGTAAAACAATCATTAAAATTCTATTGCGCTTGATGTTGTTTTTTCTTAATAGTTAAGTACTTTAACCCTAATGCAAATAAACCATAACCTAAAATGCCTTGCATTAATGTTTTGCACAAAGATTTCTTCGTCGTTAAGCGATCAGAAATAAATGTACTTACTAAATAAAGAAAAAACACTTTGACATATCTTGGATTCATTTTCATTATATGACCTTCTTTAAAACTATACTTGAACACTTAAACGAGGAATAAATGTTTCAAAATGAACATGATTCATATCATAATTTAATTCTTTAAGGGAATTTATAATTGAATGTAAGAAATTCGTACCACCGCAAATATAAATTTCAGGTTGTTCACTTAAATATTGTTCTAATTCTTTAGCTTCTAAATAACCTTCTTTATCTTTCACGTGTAAATGTAACTGTGCTTGCTCATGATTAGCTGTAATACTATCAAGTTTTTGAGCAAATGGTCGTTCATCTTCTGTTACAACCGCTTGAATCATTTGAGTTGGAACGTTTAATGAAGCAGCTTTTTTAAACATTGAAACTAATGGTGTCATACCTACGCCAGAACCAATAAACAATTGCGGTCTTTCAGTATTTTCTATTGAAAAACCACCAACAGGAGCAGATAGATTAATCATGTCACCTTCTGATATTTCATCATGTAAAATTGTTGAAACTTCACCTTCATGTTCAGTAGTCACATCACGTTTCACACCAAATATTAAGTGATTTTCATCTCCATCTATGATTGAATAATGACGTTTAGCTCTATATGGTAACTTTTCACTAGAAACATCTACGGTAATGTATTGACCCGGTTCGAATTGACTTAAATCATATTCGTCAGATTCAACTGTGAAAGATTTGATGTCACTTGTTTCTTGTGTAATGTTTGTGATTTTAAATGGTTTAAAACCTTTCCATAACATATGGTTGTATATTTCTTGCTCTAATTTGATAAATACATCTGCAATTTCTCCATATGCTTTTGCCCACGTTTGAATTACTGGGTCGTCACTTTCTAACCCTGTCACATCTTGAATTGCAGCAAGTAAATTTTCACCTACAATTGGATAATGTTCGGGATAAACTTGTAAAGCACAGTGCTTATGTGCCACAGGCATAATTGCTGGCTTAATTGCACCTAAATTATTAATGTTCATTGCTGCAGCTAGTACTGCTTGTGCTAATGCAGCAGATTGCATACCTTTCTTTTGGTTTGTTTGGTTAAACATATTTAATAATTCTGGGTTAGCCTCAAACATCTTTGGATAAAAAATTGAAGTAATCTCAGTTCCTTTATCTTGTAATAATGGTACAGTTTGTTTAATAATATCTTGCTCTTTTTCAGTTAGCATGATTCATTCCTCCCTCATTTCTAATTATGATAGTTATTATGCTATTTTTCAAAGTATAAATTTATGAATTGTAAACTTTTTATTATTATTTGAATATTTTATGAAGTTTATCTTTATGATTGATTCAATTTTTTACTTTTCATTTATACTAAATATTAAGGAGGAGTTTTTATGATTAAAAAAGAAGATATTGTTGCAGATGTTGTAACAGATTTTCCTAAAAGTGCAGATATATTTAGAAATGCCGGAATAGATTTTTGTTGTGGCGGGCAAGAGAGTATCGCTTCAGCTGTCAATCATAAACCAAATATTGACTTAAATTCCTTGTTAAATAAGTTGAATCATATTGATAATACAGAAGGTAACAGTACCATTAATCCTAAATTTTTAAATGTTGAATCTCTTATACAATATATACAATCAGCTTATCACGAAACGCTTAAAGAAGAATTTAAGAACCTTACACCTTACGTGACTAAATTGGCAAAAGTACATAGTCCTAGTCACCCATACTTATTAAAATTACAAGACTTATATCGCGAGTTTCGTGATAGTATGTTGGATCATATACGTAAAGAAGATGAGGAGGACTTTCCTAAACTCATTCAATATAGTCAAGGACAAGATGTACAAAATATTAAAATCATATTAGAAGATTTAATTAATGACCACGAAGATACTGGACAATTATTAAAGGTTATGAATCAACTAACCTCTGATTATCAAGCACCAGAAGAAGCATGTGGAACATGGAAGCTTGTTTACCAAAGATTACAAAATATCGAACATCAAACACACCAACATGTACATCTTGAAAACCATGTGTTATTTAAAAAGGTAAGTTAATTAATTAAGACTTAGGCTTCATTTAATTAACTGCGTGCACATGTCAAAATTCAAATTGAATTCGTTGCCACACGTCCAGAAGCCCGAACCCCAACTTGCTTTGCTTGTTGAATTTCCCGGTGAAATTCTCTATGTTGGGTTCTAAAAAAATTGAAATTGTCATATTTTAATTTAGTTATCGACTGTCAATATATTAAAAAACCTGAGACTATTACCGATGTCTCAGGTTCTTCTACTTAATACATATTCTATTAATCATCTTGAGATATAGCTAATCTTTTTATTATGTTTTCATATTGCGGATATTGAGGAATCAAAGATTCTTGTGTTAAAAGTTCAAAATGCTCGTATTCAAATCCAGGTTGACACATACATCCAACTAAACTATATCCTTCTGCGTTATCTAATGTAGAGGCAAAAATTGTCCCTTTAGGCACACAGTATTGTAAACACTCACCACAATCTATATCTCTACCTAATTTAACAGTTTGATATTCACCTTTTGGGGTTATCATATGAATCTTCAACGTCTGGCCAGCATGATAATACCATACTTCATCTGCATCTATTCTATGAAAATGTGATATATCGTGCTGTGTTAATAGAAAATAAATACTGCTAAAAGACGCTCTTCCATTACTGTCGCCTCTCATTGTCTCTTTAAAATATCCGCCTTCTGGATGCGAAATTAATCCCAACCGATTTATCCAATCATTAGCAGTCATCATTATTTTAAATCTACATTATGGAAAACATTTTGAACATCTTCCAAGTCTTCAAGTGCATCGATTAATTTTTCAAAAGTAGCTTGATCCTCTTCAGACAACTCAATATCAGTTTGAGGTAACATTTCAAACTCTGCTACTTTGAATTCCTCAACGCCAGCTTCACGTAATGCATCCTGAACTTGTGCAAACTGATCTGGTTCTGCGTAAACAATAGTCAAGCCATTGTCATCAATTACATCTCTGACATCAATATCTTGCTCCATTAGTGTTTCTAAGACTTCATCTACAGATTTGCCTTCTACACCAAAGGTTGCAGTATGGTCAAACATATAAGCTACAGAACCAGATACCCCCATATTTCCTCCATTTTTACCGAACGCAGCACGTACATCTGATGCTGTACGATTTACATTGTTTGTTAATGCGTCAACAATAAGCATTGAGCCATTCGGACCAAAACCTTCGTATCTTAAGTGATCGTAGTTTTCATCACCAGCGCCTTTAGCCTTATCAATAGCTCTATCAATAATATGATTAGGTACTGAATATGTTTTTGCACGTTCTAATACTAATCTTAAAGTTTGATTTGACTCTGGATTAGGCTCACCTGATTTTGCAGCTACATATATTTCTTTACCAAATTTGGCATATATTCTACTAGTATTTTTATCTTTTTGGGCTTTTTTCTCTTTAATGTTGTTCCATTTACGTCCCATAATGTCATCTCACTTTCATCATCTATGTACCATATTATATATTTAGCTACCGCCTTTGTAAAATCTGTGAATATGTTACAAACATTGTTAAATCAATCATTATAGATACCTATTGTTCAGCATAATACAATAAACATTCTTAATAAAAAAACTGTCATCAAAATAAAACTTTTGACGACAGCAAACTCATTTTATGTAGCTTGATTCATTTCGACACATCTCTATACATTTTGTATAGTGATTAAAATGTCGTTAACAACTTAAGAATTTTTCAACATCTTCAAATAAAGCATCAAATTCACTCATATTATTTTCATCCATATATAGAAAAATTTTTCTTTCATCTCTATTCGATCTTACTTTATTTAACTTTTCTTTGTCTATCAATCTTCTAATAGACATCAAAATCTTAGTTCTACTAATATCTAACTCTCCAGTAGCCAGTTTTAGAAAAGTTTGCATAAGAATTCGCTCATCTAAGCAATATTTTTTAGCTAAATATAGTACAGCAAGATCGTTTAACGTCAACTTATATTTTTTATCTATATATCCAGATAATGCTTTATATTGTTTGTAAAATTCTAGTAATTTAATTAATTTCTGCTCATTCAAAATCTGCACCTCCAAATATAAGTGACAATGCATATATCATTATCTTAAATATTTGGATAATTGTCTTTGACATTTGTTTTTAAACAATTGTCAAAATTACGAATAAACACAATTTAAGTTGTGCTACGCCTTTTATTTATTTTACCTTTTTTATATATTTCAACTAAATATACTGCATTATATTTCATTCTGATTTTCAACGGGCCCTTTTTGAAGTCATGTTCCATAATGTTCATGTATGGTCTAAAGTTCTCCTCAACTCTCATCAAGAACGGTGTAGACCAAACATATTTATGACGTAAATTTTGAGAAATCATATGATTAATATTGCCACCTTCATCATCAACTTTAGCAATCACACAAATATATTCATCTATTAACGCTTCATCTTCAAAATTAATCCATATATCAACATCTTTAAAGTCGCTCTCATTCGATTCACTTTCAATCACACGCCAATCATATAAGTAGAGATAATATTGATCAGTATTTTCAATAATATTATAGAATCGTTTTTGAATTTGATTTTGATTAACCATCCAACTCAAATGATTAAAAATCAGGCCAAAAGTTGTTTTAAACCCATTCTCATCAAATAAATGTACAGCGTTAAAGACTTTAGGATTTGAAAATACATTTAATCCGTAGCCTTTAAAATGTTTTTTTAGTTTTGAAATTACTTGAAATAGTAATGGTGCACTATTACTTAAATCAATTTCATTATTATTCAGTAATTGATGATTGTATAAATTTAGAAAAATTAAATTTTCACTACTAAAGTCAAACTGCTTTAAATCATCTATTAAATGCTTAAGTTGCAGGATATTTTTGAGTAATAAACCTTCCTCATTATCAAGTAAATAGGGTGACTTTAATCTAGCATTATCAATATAAAGATAGTCAAATTTTAAACGCTTTATTTGTGAAGCTAATGATTTAAATTGTGCAGTGTCATTAAACATACAACTAATATCTAAACCTATTTTATATTCCAATTTGATGTTTTGTATCTTCAATATATTACGATAAATTTCTCGAATACTTTTTTCGTCCAAATTAAATATAAATTGCACATTGTAATCTGAAACAAAACGTTTATTCATATTTTTTAAGTTGTCATATTGATATGTAAAAAGTTGATTGAGTTCATATATTTGCTCGATTTTATCGATGCTAAATGCAACGTGCAAGTGATATTCAATAATAATTTTAATGATATCATTCATCTCTTCTTGAGAGAACGTATTTTTATATTGGCATAAGTTAGGCATAATACAAAAAATAATTTTTGAACCTTCATACCCTATTTTTTTATGAATACCTTGCAAAAACAACATTTTAATTTCGTCAATTGAATTAATTTGAACGACAGAATAAAACGTTGAAACATTAGAAGTTGGATATTGGTCAATAACAATTTCATCATAATTATCTAACTCATTCGTTGGCATTTTAGAACATATTAATGATTGGACACGTGATTTTAAGTGTTCTGAAACATCATCATCAGAACATCCATTATACTTATCATATTTTTTCATTGCACGATATGCATTGGGTGTTACACTTAAATAATTTTTGAATTGTCTGGAATATGTAGATGCATTACTAAATCCTAACGTTTCACTAATTTGGCTTATCGTTTTAGTTGTCGTAAGTAGCATCTCTATAGATTTACTAATTTTAAGTGTATCTATATATTTTTTAAATCCCATACCTAATAACAAATGAAACTGCGTAGAAAGATTGGACTTAGAAACATACAACTTATTAGAAATATCTTTTAGGGTAAGTCTTTCTTCGATGTGATTATATATATAATTCAATTCATCCTTTAACTCACCATAATAATCATACATATATTGGTCTTCAGCAATTTTTTTGTCAATAATAGCTTCATTAGCAAGAATATGAACAATTTTATTGATAATATCTTGTTCTTTATCCACATCACCATCTAAAAAATTCAACGTAAGTTGAGCAACTAGTTCTTTAATTTCGTTCTTAGATTGTATTAAATCCGAAGTATAATGGTAATTGAAAAAAGAATAGCCTAACTCTGTAAACCAATCACTAGAAATATATACTTCTAGTGTGATGCCATTGTCACTGATACTAAACACATCCATATTATTCACAATATATAACTCATCTGTGAGTATCCTTTCTTTCATAAATTGTTGAAAGTACATACTCCCTTCGATAGGCCAAAATAATAAAATGCCGTCTTGACATCGTGTTGCCGTATATTCTTTTTTTGAAAGTATATGCAAACAAGAATTTGCCATATCTTTACCTCTTTCCCTCAGTCTTTTATGCCCATACCAATTCATGTAAATTTTCACAAGTATCAGAAAACAATCTAACACAACATAAAAAATAAATCAAAAAGAAAAATGATGTATTTAATCATTTTTTTATTTTTGTTCTTTACCTTTTCTAATTAGATACAAAAAAGATGTGTCGTGTTGAGAGTTCAACATTAAATGAAAAACTCAGAAACTCTCTGATAGAGAAACACGATCACATCTTTTAATTCCTTCATGATCTCTTTAGTTTTTAAAGCGATTTGCTAAACTAAGTATATCTTCGATGATATTTAATAAGTTGATAAACAAATTAAATCCCATTTCTCTTGGTGAGAATTGACCTCTTTTCATTCTATTAAAATCGTATAAAGTATAAAGGAGAAACAATAATAAGCTCACTATTGTAATAACAGTATGAAAAATTGGATTATTAATAAATATCCCTATAATCCCAGCTATAATTAGCGCAATTAATGTCACAAACAGATATTTTCCCATACTCGAAGCGTCTTTTATTAAAAAGTAACCCACAATACCAAAAGCTATAAATGCACCAATAGCAAGAATAATATTTTTATAGAATACTTCTGCTCCTAAATTTTGTAAGTAAGTCGTAAAAAGAGCATACGAAAGCAACCCTACAATAATGGCGTATATATGGGAGATCACTAAACCATATTTTCGCGCACGTTTAATAAATAACGTTGCTAATATCAGAATTAACAATCCTAGAGACAATGGTTTTCTCCATGACATGGGAAGATATTGTCCAAAATAACAACCAATCCCAAAAATTATCCAATAATACATAAAATATAACCATACTTTTGCATAGGCATGTGTTTGGTTCTTATCTTGAGATTGTCTTTTATGATCAGTTGATTGGTGTGTCGATTGTGACATTATAATAACTCCTTTTCTATATTAAATAATTGGGTAATAAAAATTTTACAATACTATAAAGAATTACAAAAGTATTTAAGTTCATAAATTCTAAATATATAGAAGTTTTAGAAAACTCATTACAATGAACTTTACTTTATTACAATTTATCTAATAAATATTAAGAAAAGTAAAGAAATATGTCTTATAACTAGCGATATATCAACTTTCTTTAATAAATGTTCAGAACAATACATTATTTTAACAATGTTACAAGATAATAACAAAGCCCACAAAGTCAAATATTTTTGTTAGTATGGGGTACGTAATAAAAAAACAAAAAGTTAATGTACGGAGACTTGTCGGGACAATTATCTAAATCATTAAACTTAAATCAATTAAATCTTTGTTATATTTAAGGAGGAGTTACTTTGAAAAAGTTAGCCTTTGCAATTACAGCCGCTTCAGGCGCAGCAGCAGTTCTATCACATCATGATGCTGAAGCTTCTACACAACATAAGGTTCAATCTGGAGAATCTTTATGGACTATTGCTCAACAATACAATACTTCAGTAGAAAGCATTAAGCAGAATAATAATCTTAGCAACAATATGGTATTCCCAGGACAAGTTATTAATGTAGGTGGAAGTGCTTCACAAAGTACTAGTTCAAACACTTCTTCAAGTTCAGCATCTTCACATACTGTAGTAGCAGGTGAGTCATTAAATATCATAGCTAATAAATATGGTGTTTCAGTTGATGCATTAATGCAAGCAAATCATCTAAATGGTTATTTAATTATGCCTAACCAAACATTAACTATCCCTAATGGTGGTTCTGGTTCAGGATCAGGTGGTACAGCAACTCAAACTAGCGGTAATTATACTTCACCTTCATTCAATCATCAAAACTTATACACTGAAGGTCAATGCACATGGTATGTGTTCGATAAACGTTCTCAAGCTGGTAAACCTATCAGTACTTACTGGTCTGATGCAAAATATTGGGCATCAAATGCAGCGAATGATGGTTATCAAGTTGATAACACACCATCTGTTGGTGCAATTATGCAAAGTACACCTGGACCATATGGCCATGTAGCATACGTGGAACGTATTAATGGTGATGGTAGTATTTTAATTTCAGAAATGAATTATACAAATGGTCCATACAATATGAACTATCGTACTATCCCAGCTTCAGAAGTATCTTCATATGCATTTATCCACTAATCATTGATGATTAATGATTTTACTACAAGGTAAAGGAGCATACCTTGTAGTTTTTTTATTTTATATTTTAGGCAATTCAAATAAAAAGGCCACACAAAGTTGACTAAAAATGTCAGTCTTTGTGTGGCCTTTAGCTATATGTACTTACCTATTATACAAGTCTTTTTTATTTTAAGAACAGATGAATAACAAAATAAATAATTGCTGCTAAAATAGCTGAGATAGGTAAAGTAATCACCCATGTTACAACCATACGTTGAGCAGTGCTCCATTTAACACCTTTCGCACGATTTGAAGCACCTACACCTAGAATAGATGAAGACACAACGTGTGTAGTAGATAATGGGAAATGTAATGATGACGCTACGAAAATCGTTAATGCTGAAGAAATATCAGCGGCTGCTCCGTTAGCAGGTCTAATTTTCATAATATTTCCGCCGACAGTTTTGATGATTTTCCAACCACCTACCGCTGTACCTAATCCCATAGCTGTTGCACATGCAACTTTAACCCATACTTGAGGTTCAACATTATTACCATCTTGTAAATTACCTACAATTAAAGCTAATGTAATAATCCCCATAGATTTCTGAGCATCATTTGTACCATGTGAAAATGATTGTAATGCTGCAGTAAAGATTTGGAAAAACCTAAAATTACGATTAGTACGTGTTAAATTTGAATTTTTAAAAACGATTTTAACAATCGTATACATCATATAACCTACACAAAAAGCTATAATTGGTGAAATGATTAATACGATAATAATCTTTGTAAAACCTTGATAGTGTAATACTGCAAATGAACCTTGCGATGCAATGGCTGCACCTGCTATAGATCCTATTAGTGCGTGAGAAGATGAACTTGGTATTCCATACAACCAAGTGATTAAGTTCCAAATAATGGCAGCAATAATAGCTGCTAACACAACAACTAAACCATGTTGTAACTTGAATGGATCAACGATATCTTTTGTAATAGTTCCAGCAACACCTGTGAAGGTCAATGCCCCAATAAAGTTCATGACTGCTGCTAATAAAATAGCTCTTCTTGGTGTTAATGCTCGAGTGGAAACCGCAGTAGCTACAGCATTAGCTGTATCATGGAAACCATTGATAAAGTCAAATATTAATGAAAATATAACTATAGCTATCGTGACAATTAAAATATATGACATAAATAAAGACTCCCTTAGCTATTTTTCATGATTATAGTTTCAAAATTATTAGCAACAGCTTGACACTTATCTGCTATTTCTTCCATGCTTTGATAAATATCTTTTATTTTAATTAATGTGATTGGATCTGTTTCACTGTTGAAGATGTGTTTCATCGACTGTCTTAAGATACCGTCGCAATTTGTCTCAAATTCTTTAATATTAATAGAATGAATGCGCATGTGAGATAACTTTTTGTCTACAAGTAATCCTACAGCTAGCTTCATTTCGGCAACTGCTTTTTGTATGTTTTCTACAAATTCAGCCATGTACTCATCCGTATATTCAATTGAATACATTTCAAACATTGCTGATGTCTCTTCCATAGCATCTAAAACATCATCTATTGCATTGCATAAAGATAAGATATCTTCACGTTCAATTGGTGTAATGAATGTTTGGTTGAGATCAGAAATAACTTGATGCATAAGTTCGTCACCATGTGACTCATACGTTTTAATATTATCAGAATAAGCTTTCAAATCTAAGTGTGTATTGAAATCCATTTTGCCGAATTCAATAGCTGCACGGTCTAGATTGAATACCATTTCTTCTAATTGAACCATGAACTTATCCTTTTTCTTACTAAACATTAAAAATCCTCCATTTTGAGCGATTGTCATCAATCACATTATTAAATTTTATTTGCGTAAGACAAGTGGTTGAGGAACTGATTTACAATTATTATAAAAAGTAACTAGCAATTCTCATATTGTAAAAATTGTGTAAATTTAATATATAGTTATCATTTATTGATGTTCGCCAACATCCAGTTTTGTCCCTACTTGAAAATATCACAAAATTTACATAACCACAATTCTATTTACAAATTCTTAACAAACTAGATATTAAATTTTTACATAAGCGTCTCATGGCTTATTAAAAAATGATGGGCGATAAAATTATGGAAACACTTTTATCCACTACAACTTTAAAATAACGATTTATTAAATCAATTTCAAATATTAATTGTAATTTTTATTCAATTTAATAAAGCGACACTTTAATCACTTGTTATTTTCAATGATTAAAGTGTCGCTTCGTATTGTTCGTTGGAGTTTTGAAAATATATTAAAGTCTATAAATTAAATAACACAAATTCAATAAGTATAAATTTATATCGAATGTTTAATTGTTCTTTTAGAATGATTATAAGCTATAATAGCAAATACTGCATAAGTTGCTGTATAAACCGCCATAACTATAAAAATAGGTATTTGATTTGTCACATTCATTAAATGCATATAAGCAAGTGAAGCAAAATATGCATGCAGTAATGCAATAATTAAAGGTAAACCAAAATTAAATATTACCTTAAGTTTCAAACCTTTAGACATATCTTGATGCGTAAATCCTAGCTTACGAAGAATCGTGTAATTCTCAAGTTCGTCTTCCGTTTCATCAATCTGTTTAATGTAAATTATACATCCTGCTGCGATTAAAAATGTAATTCCTAAAAACGATGTCACGAATAATAAAATACCAGTTAAACTAGAAATTTCACTTGCCGCTTCACTTCTTGTTTCTATATCTTCATTGATACTACTAACTAATTTTTCTAATTCTGGTAAATCATTTTTATTTTTAAGATCAAAACCATATTGGGAAACAATATTCTTTTCTTTTATATGTTCTCTAATTTTTTGATAATCTTCATCATTTAAAATAAGTGTCGGTCTACCACGATCGACATCAGACATAAAATAGACTTTATTTATCCCTTTTCTCAAACTTACTTTTAAACGAAACTTCTTACTTCCTACATAAGCCGTCCCTTTTTTGTCTGTTTTAACAACATCTTTGAGAGATCCTCTAGGTATAATAATATCTGTCTGCCCTTTTTTCGTACTTACATTTGGAATATATTTATCACTCGTTACTGTGATTTCTTTCGGTCTATATACGCCTTCGCTAAAAAGATGATCTTTATAAACTTTTGCATATACGACCTCTTTATAATTATAGTAATGTTCAATATTACGATTATTTAATTTAAAAGCAAGTTCATTTGCTTGTTTCTGATTCTTTAACGTAACATCATGTGGTGAACTCAGTAACACTTCATTTGTTAACGTACTACGACTTAACGCCGCAAAACATAATACAGAAACGGTTATTGCTGACACAACAGTCATTATAGTTAAAGAAAATGCATTCTTCTTTACACGATATATAATAGGTGATGTGAACATAACATCTGTGACACTTACCGTTCCATTTCTCAACCGCTGTATCGCTTTAAATATCAATGAAACTGTACTTCTAAAGAAAAAATATGATCCTATAACAGTTAAAAATAAAATAGCAAACGGTTGAATAATTGTTTCTACGTTATCTACTAATTTAGTCGACATTATATAACCACTAACTATCATAATAATCCCTAGCACACCTAATACAACTTCACCAAGTGTTGTGCGCGTATGACTGAACTCTTTTTTGTTTACATCAGATGCTAACTCTTTAATAGAACGTTTAAGCAAATATACATAGCTTTGAAAGACTATAAGTACGTATGACACAGCTATTAATAATAATGTTTCTAAAATGGCATGATAATTAAAGATAATAGAAACACTCACGTTGATTCCTAATAATCGCAATACAATCATGAGTAAAATTTTCGAACCAAAGATTCCCAATATGATACCTACAATAGTTGTCATCATAAATGTCATCAATTGCTCCAACATAATCATCTTCATGATATCTTTTTTTGTTAGACCAATGATTTGTAATAACGATAGTTCACGCCCTCGTCTTTTCAAAAATAAAAAATTAGCATAAAGCAAAAAGACCACAATAATGATAAATAAAAAATAACTTCCTACTTGTGAGCCTTCTTTGATGACAGGAAACGATTGATTACCGTGTAAATGGTGTGCATATTTTAAAGTTACAAAACTAAAATATAATACAACGCTGATAACAAGAGATAATAAATAAATAGCATAGTGCGTCACATTTTGTTTAAAGTTTTTGAAGATAATTTCATTAAAGCTCATAATTGATGCCACCAAGTACACTTTGCGTTCTTATAATTTCTTTATAAAACGTTTGTTTATCATCATCACCTTGATACAACTCAGTAAAGATTTGTCCATCCTTTAACATCACAACACGGTTTGAAAAACTAGCAGCTACTGGATCATGTGTCACCATAAGTATAGTTGTGTTAAATTCCTCATTCATATATTTAAGACGCTTAAGTAAATCTTGTGTACTTTTAGAATCTAAAGCACCTGTAGGCTCATCTGCAAATATAATTGAAGGTAAATTAATAAATGCTCTTGCTGCTGAGGTACGTTGACGCTGTCCACCTGATAACTCTGATGGATATTTATCACTAATATCACTAATATTCAAAGCCTCTACTATACGTTGATAACGTTCATGCATGATTTGTTTATCTAACTTTTGAACTGATAGTGGAAGCATAATATTTTCTTTAACGGTTAAAGTGTTTAAAAGATTATAATCTTGAAAAATAAATCCAATATCTTTTTTTCTAATATCAGATAATTGCTTATTAGATAACTTCTCAAGTTGTTTCCCATTGATTGTAATAGATCCTTTAGTCATATAATCAATCGAACTGAGTACATTTAATAAAGTTGTCTTTCCTGAACCAGAAGGTCCCATGATTGATATAAACTCACCTTCATCAATATCTAAATTAATTTCTTTCAAAACTTCTTGGAAAGCTTGCTTATCACCATAAACTTTTGACAACTGCCTTACCTCTAATATCGACAAATAATCACTCCTGTCATACTTCAATCAAATTATCTTTTACGAAGACAAACTTAATGTAGACTATCATATCTTCTTTAATTTACATCATTTATTATATCGATTATTAATTACACTTGTGATAATAGTAAGTAACAAAACGCACGTTTAAAATGACAATCTTGTCACCTTAGACATGCGCTCAATGATTTCATTTTGTTGTGGGAAAATGAAATAAAACGTTGTTCCTTTCCCCACTATTGAATCAACTTTAACTTCAATCCCAAGTTGTTCTTTCACGCTTTGTACAAGGTATAATCCCATACCAGAAGACGCTGTGTCGTTGCGGTCTGTTGTAGAAGTAAATCCTCTATCAAATATACGTGGTAAATCTCTCTGACTAATTCCACGACCGTAGTCTTTAATTTTTAAAACGACATGTCCTTCTATGGTATAACCGCTCAAATTTATTGTAGAATTATCACTATATTTTAAAGAGTTAGACAGAACTTGTCTAATCATCATACGGCACCATTTAACATCTGTATAAACCTTTTGTTCTTCTTTAAAGTCTAATTCAAAACCTATCCCTTTTGCCTGACTGATATGTCGAGTAACTTGTATTTCATCTATAACCATTCTTTTTAATGAAATATAATCAAAATACATATCACGATGCTGTGATTCAAGCCTTGTTAAATATAATTGCTTATCTAACATTTCATTAATACGAGACCATTCAAATAATAACGCTCGCTTACGCTGATCATCACTTTCTTGATCTATCAATAATTTCATAGCCGTAACAGGTGTTTTTATATCATGAACAAACTCTGTAATTGTTTGTTCATGATTTTTAATTTGTAATTGTTGTTCGACTACTTTCTCTTTTTGAGCGGTTATATGACGATATAGATAATCTATGACTTGTTGTTGGAATGGGGTTTCTGCCAAATCTTTATGCTTAATTTCTTCAATTTCTTTATCTTCATAAAAATGTTTAGATAGACGGACTTCTTTAACAAACGTAAATAATAAGAAAAGTATACTCGAGCCTATGTTTAATATCACTATATAAAAAACACTTTCAACTGAAATCTCATAATCTATGTAGGCAACACCTAATAAAATAATGTTGAGAAATAATATCCACAAGATCCAGTTACTACGAGATTTTATAAAAAACCAAAACCATCGAAAATTATTCATGAGCTAAGTATCCTTTACCAACTTTGGTTTCTATTGCGCTATCCATGTCAATTTCTGATAATTTTTTTCTTAATCTATTAACATTAACTGTTAAAGTATTATCACTAACAAAAGCCTCATCATCCCACAAAGCAGTAATGAGAGTGTCTCGTGTCACGATTTGATTACGTTTATTGATTAACATCTCTAAAATAATCATCTCTGTTTTAGACAAAAAGATAGTTTTATCATCTTTTTGAATACTATCTTTTGATAAATCCACAGTAGCGTCTTGCCAACTTAATGTTCGCTTTTCTTCAACTCCAAATTCATAAACACGTCTATATATAGCTTGTAGCTTAGCAATTAAGACGTTTGTATAAAATGGTTTTTGCATATAATCGTCTGCCCCAAGTTCCATACTCATCACTTGATCCATTGGATTATCTCTTGATGATAAAAACAAAATAGGAACGTTCGACTGTTGTCTCATTTTTCGACACCAATAAAACCCATCGTATTTCGGTAATTGAACATCTAAAATAACAATTTCTGGATTAAATGTCTCAAATGTCTCCATCACATGACTAAAATCCTCGACACCAGCGACATTAAAATCCCATTGTTCTAATTCCTTTTTTAATTCTTGAAAAAGCGTATTATCGTCTTCGACTAATAATATTTGCATAACGAATCACCTAATATATTATTTAGTATATTTAATCTTCTCACCTGATTGAATGCGCCCTTGATAATGCTTAATTCTACAATCAATTTCAAAGCCTCTCATAAGAAGTCCTTGAATCGGTGCTTGTACGAAATAGTAAATTGGCCAAAATAATCTAGGGATATAATCGTATAAATGAACCATAATTAAACGTGTTCCTTTAAGAAGTCTAAATTCTAATTTTGCTTGCTTCTTTAATTTTGGTTTCATCAATTTACCACCAATAAGATGTAATGTAATTATATCTTCTGTTGTATTAATCATTTTGAAAATAGCTAAAGGGCTTTTAATGTTCTTATTGTAAATGATGTAGTGATGACCTTGTTTTTGAGTATATACAAAAGTTCCTTTTGTCTCATCTAACCATCTACTAAAATAATCTACAAGTTGATTGAGCGTCCATTTCTTCGGTAAAATCATCTTCATCGCTGTTCGAACATCATCATATTTAGCTGTTTGTAATTCTACGTTAATATGAGGACGTTTCACTTCAACATCTGTACAATCAACTGGTACTCCATAAGCGCCTAAACGTTCAATGGCTTCATTATCATGACGGCTCCCCGGAATATACACAATCTTTTTCAGCTTATTTATTGATGCAGCTCTACCAAAATTATCTGCCGCTATAAAGTTTAAATCTCGTGCTGTTGCATGTGTTAATTTAGCAGAATGTTTAGTTGGATCTAAATAATATACCGCAATGTCTATACCTTCCATAGCTTCAACTACATCTTTGTAATTATATATATCACGTTTTAACCATGTGATTTTGTTCGTAGATCCTTTATCAGGTTTGGGATATTTAGATAAAGCATATAATTGGGCATCATGTTCAATGACTCGACTTAAATATCTACCAATATAGCCGGTGCCACCTGCTAACAATACTTTAGGCTTCATAAATATCAACTCCTAAACTTTCTTTTAGATAATTTTATATCAAGCGTAATTATGTAAAGTGTATTATAATAAGGAAGACAATTGATTTAACAAAACAGGAGTGTTGATATGACACATCTCATTCGTGAAATTAGTATTAAAGACGTTGAAAACTTTATCAGTCTATTAAGCCAAATATATGATGAATCAGAATTTACATTCTACAATCCAGGTGAATATTCACCAACGATATCTTCCGCAAGTCAACACTTAGAAAAATACATCACCTCACCTACCAAAGCGATATATGTCGCTGAAAGTGATGAGCAACTTGTTGGATACGTATTTGTTAATACTGAAACCTATGAACGTACACAGCACGAAGCTGTCGTGTACCTTGGAGTTAGAGAATATTACCAACATCAAGGTATTGGGCAAGCACTTATCAATAGAATTGAAGCATGGGCTTTAAATCATCATATTCGACGTATTGAAGCTACGGTTGTTACAGAAAACATTAACGCAATAGAATTGTTTAAAGGCATGGGCTTTCAAATCGAAGGTGAACTTAAAGATAAGCTTTTTATAAACCAAAAATATTATAACGAATATGTAATGGCTAAAATATTAAATTAACTAAGTATGTCACTATAAATTTTACCACATATTTAAAATATTAAATAATATCATCATACGTCTTTCATATTGAGGCGTATTTTAATTATCTTTACTACTTATAAGTTTAAGATTATTTATTCTTTACTTATTATGAATCTACTGCATCATCGCTTCGTATATCTTTGAATTATTCTTAAACTACTTTAATTTTAAAATCAAATTTATACTGTTTAGTCATAAAAACGCACCCCAAAAGCTAAATTTAGTCTTGCTTTTGGGGTGCACATTATTGTCTTGAGAATTTCAATATGTTATGCGTCGATGACTGAATTAAAAATGTAATTATATCAAGCTTACTTTATCAATAATTCAGAGTAGAATTTCTTACAGAAATTACAAAGACAACAACTTTAGGATTGTTTGATGCTGATAGTGATTGTACATTAAATATGAATGATATCTCTTTAATATAGTTATGATATTTAATTATGCAATCGTATTCTTCCAACATATACAGTACTTCTCGCAATGACGTACCTTAATGCACAAAGCATTAATAAACTTAAGAATCAAAAGGGTATAAGGATACTTCATTAGTATTTTGAGTTGGCTGATTTTGTGATGACTCGTTACTCTCCACTCCAGAAGATGATGTGTTTCGACTTAAAAATAACAGCACTTTTTTGATATTTTCTTTTGATTCCGGTTTATCTAGATGAAATTGATATTGATGATGTAAGTGGTGCGAACCATCATAGAATAATGTATCTACTGGTATATTTTCTGCTTTCAAACCTTGCGCAAATTCTTTATTTTGACTGTAAAATGGATCAGCATCACCAACCGAAAGAAATGTCGGCGGGTATTCATGAGTCACTTGATTGAGCGTTGACATTTGAGATAAGTTTTTAAAATCTGTTTCCCAATGACTTGTTCCGGTATAACTTTTCATAAATAATTGTATTCTTGGAAACTCGGTTGCTCTAACCGTTTTCATATTATAAAAACCACCAAAAAATACGGCAGCCTTTATTTGTGAAGGCTTGAACTGCTGTTCAAAATGCATTTCATCTCTTAAGTCTTCATTGGTTTGCATAGCTACATATTGACTGGTTAACTGAGCACCAGCAGAGTCTCCCCCAATAACAACTTGATCAAAATCAATAGGTAACTCATGCTTATTCTCTTTTACAAACTTTACAGCTTGATTGAGTTGTACTAGCGGCGTGGGATATTTATATTGTGGAGCTAGCGCATAATTTACGTTGACAATGATGTATCCTTGTTCTGCAATTCTTGACAATAATTGATTTTTATATTGTTTGTCTCCAGCGATAAATCCTCCACCATGCATCCAAAAAATTACCGGTAATTTCGTATCATTGCTCATATCTGCTGGGGTAATAATGTCTAATTTGCTGTTGGGCATACCTTTACCATATGAGATATCTCTATATAATTTTACATTTTTGTTATTAATTTGAACATTTGTCTTGCTCTTCTGTTTATCATGAACATGGTTATAATGACTCTTCAAATTAAAAGCCAATATAAGTGAGACAACAAGTATGATTAGTGTTGTTATCCATATCCATTTTAGCTTTTTTTTCATCATGGCTAACCCTTTCAAATAATTACTCTACTTGTCTTGCTATTAATATAATAAAACAAATATCGATATAATTAAACAAAGGGGTAGGACAGAATCCATTTTGATGAATTCGAAGTCCCACCCCTCAAAGCTGACTCAATTAAAAAATATTTTATATAAGTGTGCATCTATAACTTAGTCAACTCGGATGAACATATTTACTTGTTCATGTATTTTTTAACCTTAACCTTTTCACGATTAAAATAAACTTTTTAATCATAAAAGTGTGAAGCAATGACTACGCGATATGCTCTTCATCATCTTTTTTACGTTTATAATATTTAATCAACACTGCTACTACAATAAATAATCCGACAATACCCATAAATTTGTATAAAACATTGATTAAATCAGCGAATCCTACGAAACTTAAAATAAATGCCATCACCATCATGATAACAATGAATATATGGTATTTTTTACTATAAGGTTCTGTGAAACGCGCTGCAAAAGAATAACAAAGACCTAAAATTGTGTTGTACATCACAGCTAACATAATGACTGTGAGTACAAGACCTAACCAAGGATGTATACCTTTCGCTAGGTTAAGCGTAGGTATTGCTACATCTTTAATTTTTGAATATTCTGTTTGAAGTGAGAAGTTAATTAAAGCAAGTAAGATAGCGTATAGCACACCACCAAACATTGCTCCTGCACCTGAAACTCTTCGCTTAGAAGCATCACCGCCGATAGCTACTATCGTACTAAATCCTACAGCAAATGCTAATCCGCCGTATACTAATCCCCAAAAGATACCTTTCCAAGCACTCGTTTCAGGCATAGCACTGTTTACTTCCCCTAATGAAATACTACCTGTAAATAGGTAGAACACAGCAATAAGAATAACCATTATGATTAAAAATGGTGTAACTATTCCTAAAGCTCTTACAATTTTATTAAAGTCTAATAATAATGTTAAGTAAATCAAAACTGTCATGATTAATGCGCCTAACCAAGTAGGAATTCCAAAACTTTGCTCAAAAGTAGAACCTGATCCGGCTATCATAGTGACAGCTATACCAAATAAGAAAAAGACAAGAATATAATCAAAAACTTTACTAAATTTTTTTCCAAAAACATATTGCAATGTGGACTCGTGATTTTTCGCTTCAAATGCAGTACCTATCTTAGCTACTTGTCTTCCTATGAACCCAAGTATAAATCCTGAGATAATCACTCCAATATATGACCATAAACCAAATGGTGTGAAAAATTGCATCACTTCTTGTCCTGTTGAAAATCCTGCGCCGACAACAATGCCGACATAGGCAAAACCAATTTTTATAGCTTCTTTATTCAGCCCCATGTGAATATTTACCTCCTTAGAGTTGCACAGTGAGCATTATAACGTACTGACTTTTTATTGCAACCCTAAAAAAATGTATAAATTTTGCTATTCTGTATTTTTAATCATTTTAGAAAACGATTTTTCGGACTTCAATATAAACAAAAATGCATAATCAATCGTAATCATGTATAAAAAAATAGTCGCAAAAGTTTCAATAAACTTGAGCGACTATAACTCATTTTTTAGCGTGCATCTCTTTGATTATTCAATTCATTAATGTCTACAACTACATTATCCATACGTTTTGCTGTATCTTTAAGTACATTTCGTGCAACATTATTACTTGGATCGAGTTTTAGAATACGTTTAGCGACATCAAACGCTTTTTTATCCGAAATAACTGGCTCAGGAATAGCATGAAGTAATAACATTTGTAGTAAACTCTTCACTTCATTTCCGTCAGTAAGTTTTATGGAAGAATCTGCATGATAATATGCTGAATCTAGTGCGCCCTCATATTCACTTAAAGGATAAACAAGTAAAAGGAATGCTAAATCATGTAATTCTGATGATTCTTCTACCTTAATCATATCTAGAATACATGTATAAAACATCATACTCTCTACTTCATGAGCACTAGAGATGTATGCTTCTTCAAATTCCATAAAATCTGTTTCGGACATTAACTGTCTAACTAGTTCAAACTCGCCATTCAATACATGTTTTTTTATAAGATGTTGCATGGCAATGTCCTCCTATTGTCCAGATTTTATATAACAATTATTATTATAATACCATAATTACCTTTAAATTTCATTTAAAAAATGATTCTCAACGTTTTGGACCGTAAAATTACAATATATTTTCAAACACTTTTTCTTTATATGTATACGTCTTATAATAGCAATAATAAATGTATAAATGGTGAACTTTAAAAATCATTGTGGTTCACGTGTTAAATTTTTTTCAAACTATGGTTATGATACTAAAATACTCTATAGGCTTATTAATATAAAAAATGCTCAAAATGATAATTGTTTTGAGCATTTTTTATTATAATCATATTTTATCAATAAGACTGTATTCATTTAATCATGAATAGGTCTGACAGAATAAATCATAAGTAACTAAAATTGGTTTCCCTGTTCTCGGATCTATATCTAAAACACCATCAATATTAAATACCTTTTCTAGAATGTCCTTAGTTAACACTTCCTCAGTTTGACCAGTCGCAACAATATCTCCAGCTTTCATCGTAATGAGATGATCTGAGAAGCGTATTGCTTGATTAATGTCATGTAAAACCATGACAATAGTGCAACCTTCTTCTTCGTTGAGCTTTTTGACTAAATTTAATATTTCTAATTGATGACAAATATCTAAATAAGTTGTAGGTTCATCTAAGAAAATAATATCAGTACGTTGAGCTAGTGCCATTGCAATCCACACGCGTTGTCTTTGTCCACCACTTAAATCATTTATAGTACGATGACGAAATTCACTTGTACCTGTAACTGACAGTGCCCAGTCAATTTCTTTTTTATCTTCTGCAGTTAAACGACCAAATCCTTTTTGATGTGGAAAACGTCCGTAAGAAACAAGTTCTCCCACAGTAAGTCCATCTGGGACCTCTGGTGATTGTGGTAAAATCGCTATTTTTTTAGCTATTTCTTTCGTAGATGTGGCATGAATACTCTTACCATCCAAATTAATTCTACCTTCTTTAATTGACAACAGTCTAGATAACGCTTTCAATAAAGTTGATTTCCCACACCCGTTAGGTCCAATAATAGAAGTAACCTTTCCATCAGGAATTGCGACATCCAAATTATTAATAATCGTAGAATCACCATAGCCAATTTTCACTTGTTCACCACTTAAACGACTCATAATAATTCCCCTACTTTCATTCTCTAAAATCTTGCTTTATATATAGTAAAAACATTGTTATTGATTAAGTTATTCACTCATTATCAGTCACAAACTGGTAATTGATAATCATTATCATAGTTTTTATTATAACATCTCTTCTATATTATGACTAACAATTATTTTCACTAGGTTATATATCATACTCGTAAATGAGCAGCAGTAAATTAAGTGAGTAGTATTGGCCATAATAGATAAGTAGGGAACTGTATAATAATAAAAAGCCCAAAATGGCTTTAACTAAGTAACCATTTTAGGCTTCACTTTAAAAAGTGTCTTACATTTTAGCAACTTTCTAACTTTATAACATATTGAAATTTTACTCATCTAACAAAAAACCATTACCATATACATCACGAACGTCATGAATAACTAAAAAGGCATTTTCGTCAATATTTTTGATAATTCGTTTAGCACGGGAAACTTGTGTTTTAGAGATGACGACGTAAAGTACATCTTTTTCTTCTCTAGTGTAATAACCGTGTCCATTTAATATTGTTAATCCTCTTCCAACTTGCTGATCAATAGCTTTTGCTACCTCATTCGGGCGACTAGATATAATAGTCATTGCTTTTTTAGTATTTAATCCTTCTATAACAAATTCCATCACTTTTGTACCTATATATAAAGACATAACTGTAACTAAGCACTTCGCCAAAGGAATTTCTGTCAATGAAATAAGCACAACGATAAGGTCAAAGAATAACAAAGCGTATGGCGTACTAATATCTAAATATTTATTAACAATTCTCGCAAGAATAACCGTTCCAGCAGTTGTTCCCCCTGCTAGAACGATAATACCAATTCCTAAACCAACACAAGTCCCACCAAACACAGCATTAATTACAACATTCCCAGTTTCTACATGCCATGTTTCAGTTAAACTTAGAAAGATTGAAATGAGTACTGTAGCAAAAATAGTTAAATATGTACTACGTTTGCTCAAATATTTATAACCCACAATAATTAAAATAGCATTTAAAACAAAATTGGTTATTGCCGGTGAAATATGAAAAGCATAATATAATACGATGGCTATACCAGTGACACCACCCTCACCCAAATTCCCTGAAATAACAAATGCATTGATACCTGCAGAGAAAATAAATGAACCTATAATAACTAAAATGATATCTCTGATAGTTTTATTCACTCAATCACCCCTAAAACTTTGTTTAATTATTAAAATGTTAGCATAAGGTAACTACTTACTACAATAAAATTTCAAATAAATATATGATTTAAAAAAACAACTTCACATATCATAATATTCGTAATTATAAAAATATGTCATCTTAAACGTACTAAAATAGAAATTCAACACATCCGCTTTCGAACAAATTTAAATATTCTGAATTTTTAATTTACTTATACGCCTAGGTCTGCTATAATAACTTTAACTTCTTGAAAGAGAAGTTATCTCCTTTGTGTTGTTTATAGTAACAAAACAAATTTTGCTCGAAGTACTGTGACAGTACCTAGTCCTTACCGTTACAAGTACATTAATATTCATTTCCCATAAAAGCCAAGTATAAAAAGTGTCTCCTCACTTTTATGCTTGGTTTTTATCATTTTAGAAATTCGTAAATCAATTCGTCAGCTTTCTACAAAATTAAAAAGCACACGACTCATCTAATTACAAAATAGAATGAGTAGCGTGCCTATATAAATTAAAAATCTAAAAAGTAAATTACCAAGCAAATATTCCAACAAATGCAGCAGTAAGTAAGGATACTAAAATTCCTGCTAACAACATCATCGGTACATATTTGGAAACAAAATCAGACGTTTTCTTATCAACAATACCTTTCAATGTACCTATAATCATTCCAATAGTTGAAAAGTTTGCAAAAGAAACTAAAAATGTTGATATAACTGCTCTATGATGAGGCGTCATTGCATTGACTTGATTAGAAATTTCACCCATCACAACAAATTCGTTTGTTACAATTTTCTTCGCCATTTGTTGTGCTACTTCCCACGCTTCATTAAACGGTAAACCTAATAGTAAAGCAAATGGATACATGAAAACGCCTAAGATTTGGTCAAGACCAAAGCTACCTTTGACACCAATACCATTTGCAATAAGATGTGTGATTAAATGAATCAATCTATCAATTAAGTCAGCCAAAGCTACAAAACTAATGACAAATGCAATGATAATTAATACAAGCTTTCCAGCTGCTAAAACTGAATCTCCAAGAAATGAGAAAAATGGTTGTCTTTCAGTTTGGTGATCTCTTATGCTATACACGACATCTTCTTGTTCTTCAACTGATACAGGGTTCAAAATACAAGAAACTATAATTGCGTTAATAATATTTAGTGGAATTGCCGTCAATACAAGTTCTCCAGGTATCATTTGCACATAAGCGCCCACAATAGCTCCTGAAACTGAACTCATAGACATCATCGCAATAGTTAGTACCCGCATCTCATTCATGCGTTTAAGCTGTTCACTAGAAACAGCAAGAGCCTCAGTATTACCTAAGAACATCATTTCAACACCAAAAAATGATTCAAACTTAGGTTGGCGTGTAACTTTAGCGAGTATCCAACCAATACCGCCAATGATTTTTGGAAGTATATTAAAGTACATAAGAATGTCAAATAATGGTACAACTAATAAAATAGGGAAGAGCGCGCTTACTGCCATGTCCATCACTTTATTAGACGTGAAGCTTTTAAATGCAAATCCAGTACCCTCATGTGCGGATTCTATAACCCATGCTATACCGTTAGCTGCTCCTTTAACCCCTGTTCTTCCCCATGGAAAATATATAAAGAACCAAGCTAAAAACAAATTTAAAATAACCAAAATAAAAATAGATTTCCATTGTATATTCTTCCTATTTCTAGAGAAAATAACTCCTATACCTAGGAAAATAAATAACCCAATGATATTAACTAATAAAAACATTTGGCACCTACCTATATGTATTTTTATACTTTCATGCATTGATTATGCAATCCTGTAAGACTATCAATATGTCATTCTATGTATTTTGTTAATGGTGAACAATGATGAACAACAAAAAAATGAAAGCGTTTGTTTTACGTACTATGTTTCTATACAAACCCCAAAAGTTCTTTTAATCTTACAAAAGTTATTATACCACGTGAAAAATAGGGTTAAAATGACATTTTTACAAAACTTACATAAAAAAACACGCCCTTCCACTCATTTATTAGGGCGTGATTAATATTAATCTGATAATTTTTGAGATGTAACAAAATGTCTGTATTTATCATGACTTGCCATCAATTCATGATGTGTTCCTTTACCGGTAACTTCACCTTTATCAATAAATACAATTTGACCAGCTTTTTTTATAGTCGAAAGTCGATGAGCAATAACTACAGTAGTTCTGCCTTCCATAAGGGTTTCAAGTGCTTCTTGAATTTTTAATTCACTTTCGCTATCTAGGTTCGCTGTCGCCTCGTCTAATAACAAAATATCAGGATTTTTAACAAAACTTCTAGCGATATCTATTCTTTGTCGTTGACCACCTGATAATTTGAGTCCACGCTCACCAACCATCGTGTCGTAACCTTCGTCAAACTGCATAATAAAATCATGACAATTAGCAAGCTTAGCATACTCTATTAACTCTTCATCATCAACTTTTCTATTAATACCATATAAAATATTATCTCTTATCGTTCCACTCATCATCGAATTAGATTGCATAACATAACCAATTTTTGTACGCCACTTTGAAAGTGGAATATCAAAAATACTTTGATTACCGTATTTAATATCTCCACGTTCAATATCATACATGCGCTCAATTAAATTAAAAATCGTACTTTTACCTGAACCAGAAGGTCCTACAAACGCGCTCACTTCACCTTGTGGAATACTAAATGACACATCTTCCAAAATCTTTTTAACGTCATATTTAAAATCCACGTGTTCAAATACTAATTCGCCGTCGATGATCGTAACGTCTTTAGATTCTGACAAAGCTTCAGTAGGTTCAATAGGCTCTTGCATAATTTCATATATACGACTGCTCGCACCCACAGCTTTTTTATAATCCGTAACTAGTGTCGATAAGTTAATCAGTGGCATAGATAACTGGATTACATAAAATATCATAGCAATAAGAGTTCCGGGAGTAATTGCTCCAGTACCTATTTCTAATGCACCGAAACCTAAAATAATCGCAATAGTTAATAGCATAACAACACCAGAAATGGGCTGCACGACTGCTGATATTTTAGCTTGCTTTAATCCTAATCTATATATTTTTTTAAGATTTGTATGCGCATTATCTAACTCTAAACGCTCAGTATTAGATACTTTAACTAAACGCATTTCGGTAAGCACTCTACCTAATAATCCACTGAAGTTCGCAATTTCAGATTGCGTATTGGTAGATATTTTTTGCATCACACGTCCGAGAGGAACGATGATTAAAATAAATACAGGAATAGTAATAAATGTTAATAAAGTTAATTTCCAATCCATGATAAATAGCATGACTAATGAACCTATTAAAGTTAAAACAGAAGGCAATAAATTAGGTAGCTTTTGTGAAATAAATTCATTAATCACTTTTGTATCATCTGTTAGACGACTCATTAATTGGCCACTTTCATTTTTATCAAAGAACGGCATTTTTAATTGAATAATATGTTCCCACAATAATGAACGAATCGCATAAATAATCTTTTCACCAATTTTACTTAACAAATATAGGCCTATACCGCTAAGTAATGCATTAACTAAGAAAATCGAGCCAAATATAGCTATCATTCCCCAATTAATGCTACTGACGGAAAATTTATCAACTAAACGTCCAGTGAATAATGGTACTAATAAACCACTTAAACTTCCCAACGAAGTAATGATAACCGCTGCAATGATTAACCCATATGGCCATGAGAGTCTTTTAAATAAGAAAAACAAAGGGTTTTGTTCTTTCATAGTTATACCTCGTCTTTATATTCATATTTGATCTTGCTTAATCTTGTAAAATTTCACTTCATCCCAATTCACAAAATATATAACGATTGCTTATTTATAAGTCTTTTAAGCAAATTTATATGATACCCAAAATGTTGCAAACTATGTAATTTTAACATTCAACTTCTCATGTACGTAACTATGTTCTTCGTAGTTGATATTATAACATTTTTTATCAGAACACACGCAAAAGATCGTTTAATAGTACAAAAAATTGCACGTCATCTTATTTTTATTTTCTGTCACCGTTCTGTGTTGAAAAGTACTAACGAAATATTTACTATGGTTCAATATTTCTACGAATAATCGATTTTATCCGAATCAGCTACACATAAAATCTAAAAATATTAAAATAAATGTGATGAAATTTAACATATTTAAAAATGATAATACGTGATACCAATATGAGGATTCAATTTATCAAACTCACTATCATGTATATGTTTTATGACTTTATTGATACAAAATTAACTAATGCACTTACATCCACACACATTCGAGAAAGATGAGGTTGATATATTATCAATATAGAAAAAAGTAGCAAGATATTTTCTCATTAAATAATATCTTACTACTGTTCTCATAGATTTATGTCTTCAACTTTATTAAATAATATATATGCATCTCGAATTACAGAATGTTTGATTTTAAATATAAAACCTGAGACATCTATCATTATCTCAGGTTTCATTTACATATTAGCAATCGATGACTAGATAAAAATAAGTTTATATCAACCTTTTCCAACTCTAGTTCACATTAATTTAAAGAACAATTCTTTCTTATCTCTCTTTTCGAGATTAAATGTTCAATAGTGTCATAAATACTCTTAGTTATTTTGTATCTTTTCCGTATAATTCTTGCTTGATTTTGGTAGTTGAGATGCCTTCTGTGCGGTTAAGATAAATGACTTCACACTTATCTTTAAGGAAATCAAATTCCCCTTCCCAATCATGACCCATCACAAAAACATCAACATCAAAACGATCAACATCTTTTTCTTTCTGTCCCCATCCTTCTTCAGGGATAACTAAGTCTACGTATCTAATAGACTCTAACATCATCTTACGTTGTTCATAATCGTAATATGATTTTTTGTTTTTGATTTGGTTGAATTCATCAGTAGAAAGCGCAACGATAAGATAATCCCCCATCTCACGAGCTCTTCTAAGTAATTCAATATGACCATAATGAAGCAAGTCATATGTACCATAAGTAATGACTCTTTTCATGATACGAAATTCTCCTTAACTAAAAATTTAATAAAAATTTATAATCTTAATGTATCATAAATATTTTGAGCATGCCATTAATACTATATTAGATACTAAACATAAATAAATTTAAAACTTACTTCAAAGAAAAGTTATTTTTTAAAAATTCTTTTTAGTGATTCTTTACCAGAAAATGATAACTTTTTAGGTATAACTTGAAGTTTAAAACGAATTAAGCCTGGTCTGCCAATTCCAACCTCACTAAGTGCCTTTTTCCATTGTAAGTATAAAGGCTTTGTCCAATGCGTTGCACTCTGTTCAACAGCTCTAACAATTCGAAACATAGCCTCTCCCGAGTAATGTGTATGCTGCATAGCTTTCATATAAGCTATAACACTTTCAAGCAAAGATTGCGTCATTTTGTTATTTTTCTTTAAATGCGCCTGTATTAAGTAACTTACTATGAGGTTATCCATTCGATAACTATAGTAGATTTTTTCATCTAATAATAATAGTAATTCCATCACGCGTTGACGAACTTTTAACGCATCACTCATATAAGGTAAAAATGTATCAGCACGTTGCGCTGTTACTGATCCTTCTCTCTCATTATAGCCATATACAATGTTAGGTATAAGTTGAATATCTCGCGCTTTAGAGAACGCTTTGACAATAAAGGTATGTTCTTCACAGAAAACGACATCTTCATCAAAACGTAATCCGGCATACTTCGTGCTAAATAATTTTGCTCCAGGTCCTATCGATTGTAAAATATCCGGTTTACGATCAAGTGTGACAATCGCATCTTTCACCATAGATTGATGGGTCGAAATGACTTGCCATTCGCCGTTAACTTCTCTGGCCATTTGACCGATAACAATATCGGTTTCTTTGTTTTTCTTAAAAGCATCCACCATTAAATCAATCCTACTAGGTAAAAACTCATCATCTGCGTCTAAAAATAAAAATGCATCAACATCTTCAGACATAGCTTCTAAGCCAACATTTCTACTTCGAGCTGCTCCTTGATTACTCTGATGAGTGACTTTGATGTGAGGATGTTTTTGTTGTAGTTCTGTTAGTACATGTTGTGTTTGATCAGTTGAACCATCATTGATACAAATAATCTCATAAGGCACACTAGTATCAACTGAGAGTATGGCCCGTTTAATCGTTTCTTCAGCGTTATACACTGGAATAATTATTGCTAATTTCATTATTTCACCAACTTATTAATAAAATGGACTAACTGGTTAAGACTATCTTTTGAATTATATTGATGCCAATCATTAAATAAAGATTGAAATTGCTCATCGTTATCATGTATCGCTTGTATAATTGACTCTTCATTACTCATTTTATACCGTTCAGGAATTGCATAATAAAATTCATTCAATCCTCTTACTTTTTCATATTGTTGTTCATCATAATTATAAATAAGTGTCGGTTTATTAAGTGCACTTGCTTCAATAGGTAATGAGCTATAATCACTTATAATAATATCCGCCATAATTAACAATGAGGTGACATCGATTGAATGAGCAGTTTGACAATCAACAGTCGAAGGATGCAAATGACTCAATAACGTATAATTCGGCAAGTGCCGTTCAAAGTTTTCTTTATCAATAGTACGTTGTGCTACTTGACCTTCTCTATAGGTCGGAACATATACTGCGAGTTTATTTGTAATATGATATTTCTTTTTTAATCGTTGTTGTTCTAACTTAAGATTACTTCTAAAGTATTGGGTCAGTCTTGGAAGTCCAAACTTTAACATTTGCGATGGTGATGCATCAAACGATTGTATAAAACATTGAGCCATTTTCTCCCCACCTATCAAATAATAATCGGTAGCATCATAAACTTTTTTGTATTGTCTTACCATAGCCTTGTTTTTTAAATCAACTTGATGATCAGTTAAACCAAAATTTTTTAGAGCACCGGCAGCATGCCATGTTTGAATAACAGTTTGCCCTTTTTTCTTCTGATAGCCACCCATCATTAAATAATACGTATCTAAAATAATAACCTTTGCTTTACTTAATACTTTCATATGTTTCATAATATATTTATTTCCGGCGGGTATAAAATATGCATGATTAATGTTATTAATATCTTTCTGGTATATTTTTTTACCAATAACCGTTACATGGTATCCTTCACTACATAAGGCCTCTATAATAGGCAAAACATCTTGCTTAAAGGTCATCATTATCACAATGTGCTTCGAATTAACATTAAACGGTTTAAAAATCATATTTAAAAGCACAATAGCTAAGATATAAATCTTTTTAATTATCAATCTCATTTTTTCACCATCTTTAAATTTCCAATCATTATATCAAATTATAAACGATACTTACTTTCAAAGAAAATAAAAGCAAATAATTTTTAATTTACTCAAAAATTCTACTAAAAGTCTCGATATTATTAAAAAAGTAGGACTACGAATTCATCTTGAATCCATTGTCCTACCTCATAATGTCAATATGGCATATATTAAATTTGAACTATTTCTAACAACCAGTTATTTAAAAATTTCTTTTTATAAAAAACTAAATCTTTAATAATAAGCTAAATATTAATTCATTTTATGGTAAACCGTTAATAGAACTCTCTTGATTGACACTTTTACAAGAAGTCCGCAAAGTGATCTCTATAGCGTCTATGTAAAATAGAACCTACTATAAAGAATAAGAGAATGATAATAACGTTATATAGCATTAACTTCCAATGATCTATGAAATACCATTGATGGAACAATATTGCTGCTCGGTATGATTCTGCGATAAAATATACTGGATTAAATAACATAATTTGATGAATCAAACCACTTACGCCATGATTTTTTGGCACCCATAAAATCGGAGACATATAAAACAATATTCTCATTAATGCTTGCATAATCATCTGCGTATCTCTAATTAAAATCCCCAAAGTTGATGTTAAAAGTGCCACCGACGATGTTAGTAAATATGCAAAAGGTACATATATAAGTAATTGTACAATGTGAATTGAAGGGATAATTCCATTGCACATACAAGCTATTATAATAATTGCTAATAATCCTAAATGACCATAGAACCTACTTGTTACAATATAAGTAGGAATGATTGAAAGTGGGAAATTCATCTTTGCCACTTGATTGAATTTCTGAGAGATTGATTTAGTCCCTTCTAACACACCTTGATTAATAAAGAACCACATACTTATACCAACTAACAACCAAAATACAAACGGAATGCCATGTATTGGTGCATTGCTTCTAATTCCTAAACCAAAAACAAGCCAGTACACCATGATTTGTAAAGCAGGGTTCAATACTTCCCATGCAATACCCAGATAGTTATTATGATTGGTAATTTTAATTTGGAATTGTGCTAGTCTTTGAATTAAATAGAAGTTTTTGATATGTTCTTTTAAAACCGTTCCAACTGCGAACATTAAACTTAACCACGCTTTCTCCTATAATAGATTATCTATCTATTGTAAATCATTAATAGTTTCTCTTTAATTTGATTCATTGAGTCCATTCTTAAATAATAACATTTAACTGTTTATCATAAGCTCATTATATTATACAATCAATTCAGTTAAAAATTGTTAGAAATTTCGTGTAAGATTGAATTTTAGAAAATGAACCACTTTCTTAACTCACTGTGTTAAATTTATTTTCAATAAAATCTTCTATTCACTTTACACTAGGTTAATAAATTTAACAACTGATGTGTTGTATATTATAATCTATATAAATGTTTATAAGGATGGTACAAAATGAGCGTTTCGGTAAATATTGAAAATTTGACAAAAGAATACCGTATCTATAGAAATAATAAAGATAGAATTAAAGATGCATTAATACCTAAAAACAAAAATAAAACATTTTACGCTCTGGATAACGTAAGTTTAACAGCGCATGAGGGAGATGTGATAGGCTTAGTCGGCATCAACGGTTCAGGTAAGTCTACTTTAAGTAATATGATTGGTGGCTCAATTTCACCAAGTTCCGGTGAAATAACAAGACATGGTGATGTGAGTGTCATCGCTATTAATGCAGGTTTAAACGGACAATTGACAGGTGTAGAAAATATTGAATTTAAAATGCTCTGCATGGGCTTTAAAAGGAAAGAAATTAAAAAATTAATGCCGGAAATTATAGAATTTAGTGAACTCGGCGAATTTATTTATCAACCTGTTAAAAAATATTCAAGTGGTATGCGTGCAAAACTTGGATTTTCAATTAATATTACTGTTAATCCTGACATATTAGTTATTGACGAAGCATTATCAGTAGGCGATCAAACATTTACTCAAAAATGTTTAGATAAAATTTATGAATTTAAAGCGGCTAAAAAAACAATATTTTTTGTTAGTCATAATATTAGACAAGTGCGCGAATTTTGTACAAAAATCGCTTGGATAGAGGGCGGTAAACTAAAAGAATTCGGCGAACTTGAAGAAGTATTACCTGATTATGAGGCATTTCTTAAAACTTTTAAGAAAAAATCTAAAGCAGAACAAAAGGAATTTAGAAATAAATTAGATGAGTCACGTTTTGTCGTAAAATAAATTTGAAGAAAGTAAAACTAAAACATTAAGGGAGTGCAATAAAATTCATCCGAATTGATTGCCTCCCTTTTTTACACTTATTTTGATTTCATTTTATATTTTTGTATTGCTACCTTTAACATAAATTTAGGAATACTTATCATTCTCCCAATGCGTTTCCAATCGATAAGTACACGGTATACCCACTCAATATTTAACTTTCTAAATATTTGAGGTGCCCTTTTCTTTGAGCCACTGAATACTTCAAACGACCCACCTACGCCCATCATTACAGTGTGTTTAAATTTGTCCTTATGCTTTTGAATCCATTGTTCTTGCTTTGGAAATCCCATTCCTACAAAAATGTAATCAGGATTAAAACTTGTTATACGCTTTATGACTGTTTCATCTTCTAGATGAATATAGCCATGATGATGTGCAAAGTGAATATTAGGATATTGAGATTGAAGCTTTTTCTCTGCTGTCTCAATAATTTCATTTTTAGATCCAAGCAGATATACACGCTGATGGCTGACATGTGCTATTTTCAAACATTCTTCAAGAAGTTCTATTCCTGGCACACGCCGTTTTAATGGCTGTTTTAATCGCTTTGAAGCTTTTACTATTCCTGTACCATCTGGAACTACATAATCAGCTTGATTAATTAAATTCCTATATTGCTCATGTTCAGTTGCATAATCCACGATTTCAGGATTAGCAGTCACTATAAATAAATTATCATCTGTATTACTAGATATGAACTGTTTAATATTTTCTACCATTTCCAACATTGTAGTATTATCAAAATTTACACCTAATATGTTAATTTTATTTTTTATTCTTTGGTTTTGATACATATCCAATCCCCACTTTACAACACGTTTAAAATGCATGAATATTTTAACACATGAAAATTTAAACAAAAAATATTTTCTAATCATTTACATCTAAAGTCTAAAGGATATCCATAGTCTTTTCATATATAATTAAATAAAGATGATTTTAACTTTTAAAAATACGAGGTCCACTTATGATTCATATACAAAATTTTATTACTACAACTATCCAATTAAATATCTATCTTATTTTAGTTATTGGACTGCTTTACTTAATCATACACTATTATAGATATAAAGGCTTTAACGCTTTCTTAGATATTTATTTAAATTATATACCGGTACTTACACACGAATTTGGACACGTCTTATTTAACAAACTCGTTGGTGGGAAGGCCAAAGATCTTGTCATTGTGACAAGCCCTCGAGAAAGAAACGTCACTTCACAACAAGGCTATGCCATTACACAATCTAAAGGATACTTAGGTCAGTTCATTACAACTATAGGCGGTTATCTTATGCCACCATTGATGTTTTTAACTGGATTGGTATCTATTCACTATCAATATCCAAGTATATTTATCACTATATATTTACTTATTTTTATATATTATTTCTTTATTACTTCCCGTAAACTATCACCTTTGATTGTCATTATACTCATCTCAAGTTTACTCTATTTAGTATTTAGGCAAGACCATCAATGGTTCATTTATGACATCGTCACATTAAGTTACCATTTTATTTTAGGCGTACTTTTAGGTGAAATATTACAATCATCATGGACGATTTTTCGTCTTACCTTTCAACGACCTAAACCTTCTTGGGATGGCAGTGCTTTAACGGAGATTACTCGAGTACCCACCTTTATCTTTAGTTTGGTATGGATATTATTCAATTTCTATACTGTGTATTTATTAATCAAATACACAATACTATAAATACGATACATAAATTTCATCATTCTATACATTGAATTGGTAATCACATTCTAACAACGAGGCAATGACTTAAAACGCTTATTACAAACACATTTAAATTTTTTCACGAAATTCCAATACCTTAAAAATGCCTAGGAAATTAATCCTAGGCTCTTTTTATCGTTTATTTTTCTGCAAAAATATTCATCGCATTTTCATAGCTTAAAATTGTTACAATATCATTCCTCTTAAGAATAATAACCTTATTGGTATCATCTTTGGATACAACTTCAACTGTATTTCCAATATAAATATCCTTACTTGATAAGTAAACTAACAACTCTGTCTTATCACGAACTCGTCGTACAGTAACACATTCTCCAGGTTCAAAATTGAGAATTGACGTAGTAAAAATTTCTTTATATTGATCACCTCTAGGAATGACGCCTCCATGAGGGCACGTTTTCGGAAAGTTTAAAATCTTATCTAAACGTTCTACAAATAAATCTGATATCCGATGTTCAAGTATTTCAGCTTCTTGATGAACTTCTTCCCAATTATATTGTAAAATTTCTATTAAAAATAATTCTAGTAATCGATGTCGCTTAATGATGTCTAACGTTTGCTTTAATCCTTCTTCAGTTAAACGGGCACCTTTATAGTGTTTTGTTTCAACATAGCCTTCCTTTTCTAAACGACCCACCATTTCACTTACTGATGGTGGTTTGATATTTAAAAATTGCGATAGTTTTTTATTTGATACAAAGGACACGTCGCCATCATTAGTCAAAATTGCTTTCAAATAATCCTCTTTTTCTTCAGTTAACATCGTTTCACCTCACACATTCACTTTATTGTACCATGAATTAACTTGACATGTTAAAACTTCAGGGTATATTATAAAATAAATTAGGTTAACCTAAACTTTTTATTAGGAGGTTTTAATTATTGCTCGAAGTGAATCATTTGAATTTATTTTTGGGAAAAAAGCACATTCTTAAAGATATTACATTCTCATTACCTATAAATGGTGAAATCATTGGTATTGTAGGACCTAATGGTGCCGGTAAATCATCTCTTCTCAAAGCATTTATTGGAGAATTTAAAGCGACTGGTAAACATACATTATATGATCACCCTATACATACACAGCTTAGATATATTACATATATCCCACAAAAAGCACATATTGATTTAGATTTTCCTATAAAAGTGGATCAAGTGATACTATCAGGATGTTATGAAGACATTGGATGGTTTAAAAAAGCAAGTGTAGTTGAAAAAACGAAACTTAACCAATTACTGAATGATTTAGAACTCGACCATATACGCCATCGGCAAATTGCAGAATTAAGTGGTGGACAATTACAACGTGTTCTTGTTGCAAGAGCACTTATGAGTAATAGTGATATTTATTGTTTAGACGAACCTTTTGTTGGCATCGACATTTACAGCGAACAACTGATTATGAAGAAAATTAAACATTTAAGACATATGGGTAAATTGATTTTAATTGTTCATCATGATTTATCAAAAGCAGATCAATATTTTGATCGCATTTTATTATTAAATCAATCGTTGCAATTTTTGGGGCCAACAAAAGAAGCCCTATCATCTAAACGATTAAATGCAACTTTCATTAATTACAAAGATGATTCGCTTTTAACACTATCCTCACAAGGGAGTACGAATTAGATGTTAGATTTCTTTAACCATTTACTTAGTTATCAATTTTTAAACCGTGCATTAATCACATCTATTTTAGTTGGGATTGTATGTGGGACGATGGGTAGCATTATTGTTTTACGCGGTCTTTCTTTAATGGGTGATGCCATGAGTCATGCTGTTTTACCAGGTGTTGCTTTATCTTTCTTATTTAATATTCCAATGTTTATCGGGGCACTTGTAACAGGAATGCTTGCAAGTTTGTTTATTGGTTTTATTACTTCAAACAGTAAAACAAAACCAGATGCTGCAATAGGAATTAGTTTCACTGCATTCCTAGCATCTGGCGTCATAATTATTAGTTTAATCAATAGTACAACAGATTTATATCACATTTTATTTGGTAATTTATTAGCAATTACGCATCAATCATTTTGGACAACAATTGTCATTACTGTATTAGTTATTTTACTTATTATTATCTTTTATAGACCTTTAATGATTTCAACATTTGATTCAACTTTTAGTCGTATGAGCGGTCTGAACACAACAATAATTCACTACTTTGTCATGTTATTACTCGCACTTGTGACTGTTGCGAGCATACAAACAGTTGGAATCATCCTTGTAGTTGCTTTACTAATTACTCCAGCATCTACAGCTTTTTTAATCAGTAAACAACTTTATACCATGATGGTAATTGCAAGCATAATCAGCGTGATAAGTTCGATTATCGGTCTATATTTTAGTTATATATATAATATTCCAAGTGGAGCAACTATTGTAATCTGTACCTTTATGATTTATATTGTAACGCTATCAATCACTAGAATTAAAAATAAACAAAAAAGGAGCGCTTTAACGTGAAAAAAATTCTCGCTTTAGTAATAGCATTTTTAATTATCCTTGCCGCGTGTGGGAATCAAAGTAACCATGAACATCACTCACATGAAGGAAAATTAAAAGTTGTAACTACAAACTCTATTCTCTATGACATGGTTAAACGTGTCGGTGGAAATAAGGTCGATGTTCATAGCATCGTTCCAGTAGGACAAGACCCACATGAATATGAGGTTAAGCCTAAAGATATTAAAGCATTAACAGATGCTGACGTTGTATTTTATAATGGTTTAAACCTAGAAACTGGAAATGGTTGGTTTGAAAAAGCACTTGACCAAGCAGGAAAATCAACAAAAGATAAAAGTGTGATAGCAGCATCAAATAATGTTAAACCAATATACTTAAATGGTGAGGAAGGTAACAAAAACAAACAAGATCCTCATGCATGGTTAAGTTTAGATAATGGAATTAAATACGTAAAAACAATACAAAAATCACTAGAACATCATGATAAAAAAGATAAGTCTACATATGAAAAGCAAGGGAATGCATATATATCAAAATTAGAAGAACTTAATAAAGATAGTAAAAATAAATTTGATGACATACCCCAAAATCAACGTGCCATGATGACAAGTGAAGGTGCATTTAAATATTTTGCTCAACAATTCGATGTTAAACCAGGTTATATTTGGGAGATAAACACAGAAAAACAAGGTACACCTGGTCAAATGAAACAAGCTATTAAATTTGTTAAAGATCATCATTTAAAACATTTATTAGTTGAAACGAGCGTAGATAAAAAAGCTATGCAAAGTTTATCAGAAGAAACTAAGAAAGATATTTATGGTGAAGTATTTACCGACTCTATAGGTAAGAAAGGTACTAAAGGGGATTCATACTATAAAATGATGAAATCTAATATTGATACAATACATGGTAGTATGAAATAACATGGTAAAAATAGCCCTAAATGATATGTTAATAAGACCGGATTCGTTTTGAATTCAGTCGCTAATGGCAACGAAGACTATAGTTGAAACAACTTATTTCAAGCCAACTTTCAACTCAGTCATCGTCTGCCATTATATTTAAACATTTTGAGCAGAGGATTACTTCTTTATACTCATCATACTATATAACTAGTAGTCCCATATCGTGTGGTTTTATATTACCCTCCTATAATATAAACAACATCTTTTACACACGATATGGTGGTATTAGTTAGCTGTACATTATCATAAATAAACTGAAGCCCCACCCTCTCCGTAAATGGTGCTTTAAATAATGATGATGTACCAATACATTACTTCATATTTTTGAGCGATAAGTATGAATAATGTATATACAATGAATATCTAATTACTTGTGTCATTAATTGTAATTAATATTTATAAGTTCTATTCAATTTTTGAATAGTTACTAAAGCCACAAATAATCACTCAGTTATCTCCGTGGTATCCATTATCCTCCCCATGGAGACGTTAGTTGCACTAATCAATTGATATTAGTGCAACTTTTTCATTTTAAATAAAATTTCAAACTACATGAATGCGATCTATACAAATATGTTTAACCGAACAATATATTCTAAGCAACCATATCATTTAAAATGATAAAAGCTTCCAAATCAACTTTAGTTTAAGAAGTCATTTGGAAGCTTTGCTTATATATTATTTTTTATTCATTATGTCATACTATCTACAATAACCATTTCATCATAATTAATGGATTCTCTTAATTTTAATGCAGTACCTTCTGTTATCTCATCATTTTCAATTAGTTCTCTTAGAATACGACGTTGTTCTCTTAAAGCATTTAATTTAATTTTGGTAAGTGTATCTTCATGTCTGGAATTAAAGAAGTTGTTCGGTGTTAAGTTATCTATTCTCATCAGATATCCATCGCAAATCATACCTACTTCTAGTTTATTATCAGTAGTAGCTTCTTTGGCTAAACGACTTACGACGTTATAATGAACAAGCTTATTGATTTTACCCAATTCTAATAAGTTATCAGTAACACTAAGAGATGATGCTGAATTAATTTTTGTTTTTACACGACGTTTCAATAGCATTCCTCTTAAACCAACAATAATACGTCTTAATAACGAAGCTTGTTTATACACTTCTGTTCGTTCAGCATAACGCATATAGTTTTCAAGAACACTCTCAGTAATTTCGCCATCATCAACCAATTTCTCTAGCGTTTTTGTTTCTACGTTAAATGCAATCTTTTGAAGTCGTTCTAGTTCTTTGGAGTTTTCATCTTCCTTTTCAACCGTTTTTAAAAATGTGAGTTTATCGTGGTAATCTTTAATGACGTTTCCATAACGGTAACTCGTTTCAAACGTCGATTTTTGATTTAGATAATCGATAACATGTTCTAAAATGTAGATTCTCGCCTCTTTAAATGACATATTACCTATCTTCACTTTAGGGCTATCAGGCGTTACTAAAGGAAGAATGACTTGTGCAATAATTAAACTTAATATTACCATTCCGGAAGCAATAAATAATAAATCATTTCGATAAGCAAATGTTTCATGATTTGCTAATAAATATGGCAAGGTTAAGGCGATTGCGAGTGAAATTGTTCCATGCACACCACATAGAGTCATGATTAGTGCATATAAGCTACGCTTAGGTTTACTCTCAGTAACTTTATCTTCATCATTTTTAGAAATCATTTTTTGGAATGGACTGACAGATAAATAGAAATAAGGATAAAGTACATATACCCACACAAATCTAAAGAGATACACCGCAAGAGCGACTAGCAATGTGATGACGATTAAGAATAATAAATTATGCGGTTCAGTTTTAATAATTTTCACTATTACCTCTGGTACTAAAAAACCTAAAATTGAAAACACAAAACCATTTAAAACGTAGCCTAAAATACTCCATGTGTGATTATAGCTCATCTGAAGTTGTGTTCTCGTTTGAGCTATACGGTCACGTTCAAATCCATGCACGAGTCCCGCAACTACTGCTGCAATAATCCCTGATGCATGGAATAATTCAGCAATCAAATAAGTGACAAACGGCGTCAGCAATTGTATAAATGTAAACATGTTAATGTTCTCAATGCCACGTCTCATTAATGTTAAACGAAATCTAACTAAAGCCATACCTATAAGTAGGCCGACAATAGCACCTCCGATAGAGGCAATCAAAAATTGTTGAATCGCATCAAAAATGGAAAAAGTTCCAGTAATCAATACACCAACGGCAATTTTAAATGAAATGATACCTGCAGCATCATTAAGTAAAGATTCACCTTCAAGAATGGTCATTGAACCTTTTGGTAAAACCTTACCATTCGTGATTGCTTGTACAGCAACAGCGTCTGTAGGACAAAGGATAGCTGCAATTGCGAAAGCAGCACCTATAGGTAATTCAGGCCAAATCCAATGAATAAACAGTCCTACGCCTATAACAGTAGTTATAACAAGACCTAGAGCCATCATCATAACAGGTTTGATATACTTCCTTAAATGTACTCTTGAAACATTAACACCCTCAACGAATAGTAATGGTGCGATCAATGTAACCATAAATAATTCAGAATCAAAATTGAATTCAACTGGAATGGGAGTGAGGTATAAAATCATCCCAAGAAAAATTTGGATAAATGCAAGAGGTACTTTAGGTATGAAAGTATGTACAAAGGAGCTCACAATAACTAGTGCGACAAATATGAGTAGAGTTTCAAATATCTCCACACTTTCACCTCTTTATTAATTTTTAATTGCAAACTTAGTCATCAAAACAATAAAAAGTTGCGAGGTTATCTACTGCAACACTGAAGAAGTGAAATAATAACAATAAAGTCATTCCTATAAGGACATAACTATTAACACTCAATCATGCCACAAACATACTATTCAAAACTCAATCATTTTCTTTATCAGTGAAATCAAACATGAACATTTAAATTATAAAGCTCGCTTCTTCGAACGAGAAAATGCTTATGTGTAATTTCATTGAAAAATTAGTGACAACTGTCATTCACAATTATTCTTGATTATAATTTTATCATTTATTAACCAGATTCTTAAATAAATAGCTTTTATATCATTAATATCTTCACCTCAGATATACAAAAACTACTAGTATATAAGATATATCTTTTATATGCTAGTAGTTTAAAAGCTTAAACAATCAATCGTCTATTTTATTAATATATTCTTTTTCTTTATAGTATAATTTTTCTCGTCTTTCTTCTCGTAGTTTTGCACGTTTTTTTAATTCTTCTGGCGTATTAAACTCTTTTTGACTTAACAAGATAGTAGATTGTCTAGGTGCATCGTCTTTCCTGTACATATATGCACCATTACGGTAGGCTGCTCTACTTATCAAATGCATTCCAACCGGAGAGGTAAGATTGATAAAGACTAGTGATAATAATAATCTGACACTGAAAAAACCTGAATTCACAATAAAATAGATTAGTACACCAACTACAGTTAGTAATACTGACAATGTAGAACTTTTCGTTGAGGCGTGACTTCTTAGAAAGACATCTTGAAATTTTACAATCCCTATTGCACTAATTAATGCAATAATACTTCCTAAGAAAATAAATATCGCAGCAATGAGACTAACGATGTCTTTTATGATTTCCATTGAAGACACGTCCTTCCCCGATGAATCTTGAAATTGAGACCGAACTGACAAACGAAATAATTGCAATTAACATGATTGAGTCTAAATAAGATACCGAATTAAAAATAACGCTCATCACGCCAACAATAGACATAACAACAGCACTTGAGGCATCAAATGATACAACTCTATCAGCAGTAGTGGGACCTTTAATTAATCTGACTAGACAAACAAGTAGTGCCATACCAAAAATCACCAATGCACTTATAATAAATATTTGAGTGAACATTTCAATCATCGTGTCACCTCCAAAATTAAATCCTCATACTGCTTAATACTTTTTAGAAGATGTTCTTTATCCTTTTCTGACACATCAATACTGTGAATAAAAAATTTATTAGTATTTTTAGAAATTCGAATAACTGTCGATCCTGGAGTAATAATAATTAAAATCGTTAAAAAAGTAATAGCCCAATTACTTTTTAATGAAGTTTCATATGTGAGCAAACCTGGATTAACTTCATTCGTCTTAAATAAGATGTAATTTATGGTACTTATACTAGAAGTAATAAGCTGGTATAGGTATACAGCTAAAAATTTAATAGCCACCCATATCTTTTTCAAATAAAATTCTTCACCAAAAAAGCGATGTAGAATATAAATCACAATTAAACCAATTAAAAATCCAGCAAAGAAGGTTGTAAATTTAAATTCATCTTCATCTTGAAAGAGTACCCAAAGGAACGCGATAACAATATTTAAAACAACTTGCTTCACTTACGATTAACCTCCTTCAAATGTGTATTTACATTCTTTTGAAAGACATCTTCTTTCATATTAAGATTTGTTGCATCCTCTGTTACTTTTAGAACAACAGGGGCTGCAATACCCATCGCTAATATCACAACAACTAAAACACTAAGTAAACCTTTACGATAAATAGGTAGTGGTCTAAATTGTACCTGTTCTCCATCAGCATCACCAAAATACATTATAAACATCACTCTAAAAAGACTATACATAGCTATTAAACTTGTCACAATCATAAGTGCTAAACCAATATAATTACCATTTGTAATAGCCCCTTGGAATATTAAGACTTTACCCGGAAAACCACTAAATGGAGGCACGCCACCTATAGCAAAAATTACCACGACAAATGCAACACCAAAGAATGGTTCTCTTTTTGCCAGTCCACTTAAATACTGATAATTTCGATAGCCCGACATATAAACAAGACTACCAATTACAAAAAACAATAATGTCTTAACGATAATATCATTGGCTAAGTAGAAGATAGCACCATTTACACCTGGTATAGTATGAGAACCTAAACCTAAAATAATGAATCCGATAGACAAAATAACTTGATAAGCCGCAATTTTCTTAATATCTTTGTAAGCGATGACACCAAACGCACCGATAATCATTGTGATACAAGCCATAAACACGAGCAATGTATGCGTAACGCTTGGATGATGATCGAATAGTAAGGTAAAAAAACGAATAAGTGCATAAGCCCCAACTTTTGTCATCAATGCTGCAAATAACGCCGCAAGTTCCGTATTAAGCACTGCATATGCTTTAGGTAACCACATGAAAATTACTAGTGCTGCCTTTGAACTAAAAGCAACTAAAAATACTAAAGATATTATCGTTATTGTTTGATTATTTTCCATATGATTCAATCGCATCGCTAAATGTGAGAAATTAAGTGTTCCGACTGTCTTATATAACATGCCAATTCCTAATAAAAGCAACCACGAACCTAAAATATTCAGAACAACATATACTATTGCTGCACGTAATTGCTCAACAGATTGTCCTAATGTAACAAGTACAAACGAAGCAAGAAGCATAATTTCAAACATCACGTATAGGTTAAATAAATCAGATGTTAAAAACGAACCAATAACACCCACTGTTAATAAAAGGATAAATGTAGGAAGGTGAAATCGATTGACTCGCTTCTCTCCTCTACCAAAGCCGTATGCCATTATTAGCGTAACAACAAAAGATGATACTGACACCATAAGCAAACTCAATGAATCACCTAGAAATTGAATGCCGAAAGGTGCTTTCCATCCCCCAAAATCAAGTGTTATCGGTTTATGATTAACAACATAAATAAGTAAAGCAATTGAAATAATTGTATTAACAATCATAGTTGTAATGGATAGGATTTTTGAAATTTGATTTTTATTTTTAGCGAAGACTAAAATTAAGGCACATACAAAAGGCAACAACATAGGCAATATTATTAAATTACTCATCATCTTCATCACCTTTCAATGCACTTATTTCATCCTCTTTAGTTACTCTGTAAGTTCTATATATTAACACCAATAAAAACGCAGTCATACCAAATCCAATCACAATGGCTGTTAAAACGATGGCTTGTAATAAAGGATCAACAAAGTTTTGAGCATGACCTTGAATAAGTGGTTCAGACATATGGGGGCCATATTTCCCCATACTCATAATAATTAAATTACCGGCGTGTGTATAAATAGAAATACCAATAACAATACGAATTAAATTAATAGATAAAATCATATAAGTTCCAATAAATACTAAAAATCCTATCACAAGGAGTAATATTAAATTCATGATCTACCCCCACTTATAGATAGCATAACTGTAACAATCACACCCACTACTGTTAATAAGATGCCAAGCTCAAATAAAGTCACAGTAGTTACATGAACATGTCCTAGTAATGGAAACGCTACATTTGCTTCAGTCTGATATAAAAATGGCTTTCCAAAAAACATAGGCACTGATGCAGTTGCAACAGATATGAGTGAACCTATAATCATTAATTTTTTAAAATCAATTGACAAGCTTTTCAACACTTCATTTACATCAAAGGCAAGGAACATTAAGATAAATGCCGAGCTAAAAATCAAGCCACCAATAAAGCCACCACCTGGATTATTATGTCCAGCAAAAAATACATAAAATCCAAATGTTAACAAAATAAACACTACAATTTTTGTAACTGATTTAAGTACTACATCATTCTCTTTCATCTTGTCCCCTCCTATCTTTGTAATTAAGTAACGTATAAATACCTAATCCAGCTATGATTAACACTAGTCCTTCAAACATAGTATCTAAAGCTCTGAAGTCACCAAGTATCGCATTGACAATATTTTTTCCACCTGTAAGTTCATATGCATCTTCATAAAATTTAGCAATTGAAGGCATACCATCTGCTTGTTGAGCAACAAAAATAAGTGATACCACCGTCAATGCCATAACAAGTGACACAATGATTTTGAAGGTCTCTTTTTTTAAATTTGCCTTAGCTCGAGGGATGTTAGGTAGTCTCGAAAAACTAACAATAAATAAGATTGTCGTAATCGTTTCAACAACTAACTGTGTTAAAGCTAAATCCGGAGCTTTCATTGTAATAAAATATAATGTAACTGCGAAGCCAATCATTCCATTCAATACCACCATCGTTAGTCGTTGACGAATAAAGATTAATGAAATGCCGATAATCAATGTTACAACTGATAGGATAACTTCCAACGGTCCGAAAGAACTAACATGAAGCTGATGTACATGAGGAAAACCCACAGTCAAATATCCATAAACTACAATAGCTACAAAAATAAATAATGTAATCATGATGTAATAATTCAATTTATTATTCATCAATGCACGTATACCACGAGCTGAGTATAATTCAAATTCTCTATAAATTTTCCGATAGCCATCTGTAATCGAAGCTCTTTTGATTATTTGATGCGTAACCTCTTTCCAATTCACAACTAGAGCTAAAATAAGTCCAATAATAATAACAACTATACTTAAAATTAATGGAAGATTCACACCATGCCACTGAGAAATATGTGGTACAAATGCATCAACTTCCGCACCTATCCCAGATACAGATCTGGTTGCGGGCAAAATAATAAAGTTGCCAAAAACGTTTGGAACAAAGAAGATAACTGGAATGAGTAACATTAAAATCACAGCTGGTAAACTAAATAGCCATGGTTCATGTATTTGTTTACGTTTAAACTTTTCTATATTGTATTTTCCCCAGAATGTTTCTTTTATCATGTAAAGTGCATAAGTAAAGGTCAATATACTCGCGATGACACCTATTGAAACAATCACAAATGTTAATACGAAGCCATATTGATCAAGTTCATTTGCTTTAGTTAACGAATCTAAAAACATTTCCTTACTTAAGAATCCGTTTAAAAAAGGCACACCTGCCATAGATAATGCAGCGAGCAACATGACAATATGCATTTTAGGGAAGACTTTACGCATACCATTTAGCAAACGAATATCACGTGTTCCGGACTCGTGATCAATGATACCAACGCCCATAAATAATGCACATTTAAAAACCGCATGATTCATTAAATGGAATAAGCCAGCAAATAACACTAAAATATAAAACTTAGACAATTCATCTGATGTGTGCTGAGCATAACCTCCACCTAGACCTACCATTGTCATAATCATACCTAATTGACTTATTGTAGAATAAGCGAGTATACCTTTTAAGTCGTATTGACGTAAAGCAGTTAAAGATCCAAATAACATAGTTATTAGACCAATAAATGTCACTGTATAAATATAAACATTACTAAGTCCCAATAAAGGTGTAAATCTAAATAGTAAAAAGATACCAGCCTTTACCATTGTTGCTGAATGAAGATAAGCACTTACTGGTGTAGGTGCTGCCATGGCCTTTGGTAACCAAATATGAAACGGAAATTGTGCAGATTTAGTAAAAGCACCTAATAAAAGCATCAAAATCATTGGTATAAATAATGGGTGTCGTGAAATTGCATTGCGTTGATTAAGAATATCAGTAATTGTGTTTGTTCCCGTAATGATATATAAAATGATAAATCCTGTTAATAACGCTAGCCCACCAAACACTGTAATCATGAATGATTGAATGGCGCCTAATTGACTTTCACCATTATTGTACCAATAGGATATAAGCAAGAATGAGGAAATACTTGTGAGTTCCCAAAATACATACATTAAAATGGTATTATTAGCTATTACAATGCCAATCATACTGAACATAAATAATAGTAAATAGATGAAAAATCTAGGAAGATTGTCCGTACTGTGAGATAAATATTGCGTGGCATAGAAAAATACACCCACACCTATTAGTGAAATAATTAAACCGAACATTAAACTTAAACCATCTAATCTTAAATCTAAATTAATATCAATTGAAGGCATCCATGGTAATTGAACAGCAATAAATTTATTTCGAATCACATCTGGTATTTTCATAATAAAATATGTAGATGTCACAATAGGAGCTATTAATGCAACATAGCCCGCAATCTTTCTAAGTTGACGATGACTCAGAGTGAATAAAACTATGAACATGACTAATAAATTAGTCGCCATAAGATAGACTAAACTCATTTAACCCCTCCTTTTCTTTTTTCATTTATATTAAGTGTAATCATTGGGTGACGATTTGAAACACATCGTATTTCTATAAACCTCAATATTTCTAAAGTTATCTGATATCCAAAATATAGTTAAATGATAGAAATTGATATTCCCGATTGAAAGAAATGATAATCAAATATTTTTTATTAAATTAGTTAAATCAGCAAGTTTTAATCCTTATTATAGTGCAACATGATTTATGATTTGATATTGATAGTTGATTTGAATGCGTTTATTGAGCATACATTGATTCAAGCACTAACGCGTTCTCCCTATATGGTCATATCACAAAAGGTAACCTATTCTTATTTATATCCAAAAGGTAATAAAACTTTTATTTATATAAGAAAGAATCCATGAGGCTATCATTTTTCAATCATCGATAAACTTGAACTAATTCATTCTCATATTAAGAGTTCTTAATATTTTAATCCTATATAAATAGCAAGTTTAGACACTGATCAATCTTTTAAGTTGGTTATTTTAAATATCAATTTCCACTTTTCTCTATTACTACTTAACAATTCTACTTAACTCATATACCTTCAAAAACGGGTTTCATAATTAATGATAAATGACGCATGTATCACATCAAAGGCATTTGCCTAAATTTTTCAAAAAAAGTGACCTTTTTTTCAATCTATTTCGATATATATAGTGAAAGGAGGTTTTATTATGAATGAAGTCAATCAAGTGACGATTATCTTTACTCAAATCAAACATAATTCTGAGGGTAAAGTAGTCGAACATAAGCGTCGTTTTTCTAACATTAATCCACTTGTTTCTAATGATCAAATCAAATCTTTTCGTTCCATCATTGAACGTATTAGTGGCGAAGAGTATGACAAAGTCGAGATCGTTAAAACAGAATCTTTAATTTAAGGAGGATACATCAGTATGTCAAAAACTTTGGAACTCATATTCAAATCAAATCTTAATAAACCCGTCAAACTACTATTACCCGATTTTAATGCTATTACTACAGAACAATTAATTAAAGAAAGTATGAACCAACTTTTAGAATTAGACATTTTAAGATTTAGTTTGGGAAAGCCTGTCAAAATTTATGCTGCACAACTTATTGATAAAAGTACAACTGTTATATTTGAAGATAAAAATTAATTCATAAAACACTATTTTTGACATTTTATTAAAAGTACTAAAATCATAAATAAGACTTTATGAAAGAACAAATTTTTTAAAATTGTCCAAGTCTAAAAATATAGAAAAAAAGAACTTAATTTACAATATTCTTTTATTAATATGAAGCGAGATATCAAATTCAAAATGATGTCTCGCTTTTTTAGTTCTAAAACTTGTTTAATGTGCATTTTATTATAATGATTCATCAAAATAGTATCGGCTGTATGACACCTTGGAACATTCACAACTTATTTCTATACTTTGCTTATGGCTCAATCATTTTAGAAACATGATTATGAATGGTATGATAATCATATTAAATTGAGAAAGTTGGTTTTTATCATTGTTTTTTCTATATCTTTTAGGAATTTTTGTTGGTATGTTACTTCCTATTCAAACTTCAATCAACTCAAGGCTAAGCCAATTTACCCGTTCATCTTTTTATGCTTCAACCATATCTTTTGCTGTCGGAACAATATGCTTACTTGTGCTTAATCTTATTGTTCATCCACAAGTATTAACACCAGAATTCTTTTCTAAACAAACACTTAACTATACTTGGGTCCTAGGAGGACTATTAGGTGTTATCTATTTAACTGGAAACTTATTATTATTACCAAGATTAGGCGCAGCACTTACTGTTGTTATTACGGTTACAGGGCAAATTATTATGGGTGTAATCATTGATACATTTGGATTATTGGGCGCCCATCAACAATCTTTTACAATATTTAAAGGTGTTGGAATTATATTTTTAATTACTGGAATTATATTTATGAATTATGTTCGTAGACATCCTGTTAATAGACATAAGAATACACCAATAGTATTCTGGTTGCTTATTGGATTCGTATTTGGTTTCGCTCCACCAATCCAAACAACAATTAACAGCACACTAGCTCAACACACACACTCATCCATATTTGCTTCGCTCATATCATTTAGCGTGGGTACAATAGCGTTATTTATATTAACATTAGTATTTAATCGTAGTCTAAAAATATCATCTACTCATAAAACACTAGGTAAGATTAAGCCTATTTATTTTATTGGAGGGATACTAGGAATGGCATTTGTAACATCTAATATTATTTTAATGCCTTTCTTAGGAGCAGCTTTAACTACTATAATTGCTATGATGGGCCAAATGATTATGGGGATTATTATCGATCATTTCGGTTTGTTGGGTTCACCTAAAAACAAAATAACATCACGTAAGTTAGGCGGATTATTATGTATAGCTATAGGTATTATTTTATTACGATTATTTTAATCCTCTTATTCTGAATAAAAATTTTTCGCTTATATTAATGTATATTCATCACACAAATAGATTTCTATTTCAAACTGCCAGCAAAGGTTTTGTCTTTGTTGGCAGTTTTTATGAGTGATTCTTCTTATAGTAACATTTATGTAGAATTTTATATTTTAAAATTAAAGATGACCTTCTATTTTTCATTTTATTAAATTTATTCACTTTATTTTTCGAAATAAAACAATATATAAACATAAACTAATGCATATTTTAAAATTAATATATTTTTATTTAAAACAATCGTGTATAATAGCATTACAATAATATCAAGAGGTGAACATCCATGACCAAGCAACGCATCGTTATTTCTTCATTACTATTCATTTTTATTGTCACAACTTGTAGTTTTGGTTACATTACCTTCTCTAAATTGACTTCTGAAACAGAAGATATTAAAAATATAAAAACTATAAAAGCAAAGCCCAAAATACTCCTTTCAACAACTGGTATACAAACCCCTCTTAACAGCTACACTTTCTACTACACTCCCACTTTAGGACAACTCCAAAAGCTTTTAGTAAAAAATCATAGCAAAGTATCAAAAAACGCTCCAGTGTTAGAATATTACAATTATGAGAAAGATCATTTATATAAGCAACTCCAAAATACACTTAGTAATGAACGTAACAACAAAACTTTCAATTCTAAAAATGATTTACATTATTATTCATTCAATAATCAACTTAAATTACAAATGATTCAAACTAAATCCTCAATTAAGTCCACTTTATTTTCACCAATTAACGGAAATATTTCATATATTAATTCTATCCCTTCAAAACCAAACGAAAAGATACTGCAAATTAATAGCGACGAACGTATTATTCGTGCTAATATATCAGAATCTGAGCTAAATTTATTAAAAATTAATCAAAATATTTCTGTAACATCTAGTGACCACACTCAATTCACAAGTAAAATTAAAGAAATTTCGAATATACCATCAAAAATAAAAAATGGCGTCTCATATTACGATATTTCACTTTCTACACAACCCAATTATCGAATTGGAACACACTTTAAAATCAAATTAGCCTCAAATGACATAGAGTTACCTACGACAGCTATTATTCAAAAACGCTATGTTTTAATTCTAAAAAACGGGAAAATTAAAAAAAGAGAAGTAACATACAAAAAGAGTTTAAAAAGTGGGTATATCAATATAACTAAAGGCTTATTGATAGATGAAAAAGTTGTTAAAAATCCTACTTCTAAATTAATAAACATTTATATATAAAAATGTTAGTAAAATTCTTTCCAAAAAGTATTCTTTTTAGTATAATTTTTATTAAATTAAGGGAAATTAGAAACAATCTTATTTTTTTTGAATATAGCAAATGCTACATTGCTAATTCAAGTATAATCTTTAAAAGATAATTTGTTTTATAAACACTTATTTGTTTACTTCTTATTTTTATTTAGTTATAATTAACTAAATAATATAGCATTAAATATATTCTTTAAATTTAAATTAATACTATATTATGACAGACACTTTCGTATTTTCATAAGAAAAATAGATATAAATTAATAAATTAGGGTATAGTATCCAAGTAATCTTAATTCAATAATATAATTAACTATCTTTAAATTTAAAAGGATGGGTTTTAAGATTTATGGATATGATATAAATAGGGAGGTTTCATTAATGGCTATTTCAAAAATCAATGACTGCTTTGAATTATTAGCTATGGTCACTTATGCTGACAGATTAAAAGGTATAATTAAAAAAGAATTCTCAATCAGCTTTGAAGAATTTGCAGTATTAACTTATATTAGTGAGAATAAAGAAGATGAATATTATCTTAAAGATATTATCAATCACTTAAATTATAAACAACCTCAAGTTGTTAAAGCTGTTAAAAATTTATCTCAAGAAAATTACTTTAATAAAAAACGTAATGAACACGATGAGAGAACTGTTTTAATCTTAGTAGATTCTAAGCAGCGTAAAAAAATCGATGATTTACTTAAACGAGTAAACAACCGTATCAAAGAAGCAAATAATGAAAATGAAGTATAATGGCTAGGGAGTAAAACAGATATTTCTTTCACTTATGAAAGATAAGACTGTTTTACTCTTTTATTAAGTTAATACGATAGTGATCTGAGTCCAAACTTTACTGCTACTACAAAACCCTCAAATGATTTTCCGACAATAATCATTTAAGGGTTTTTATTTATGTTCTTATTTTTTAACTAACAAAATCTAAATAGAGTTTCAGGAATTTTTCTGGTTCCTCGATATGTGGTGCATGTCCTGAATTATCAAATACAATTTTTGTAACTTGATCATAATATTGATCCATATCATAATGACTTTTATTTTGTATGAGTGGGTCGTACTTACCATTCACAATTAAAGTAGGTATAGACACATTATGATGAACACGAGTTAAATCTTTAATATTAAGCAATGCACGTACTGCAATTGCACTTTCTTCCGGAGTTGGTCTATTGTATAATTTTTGGCTTTGATACCATTTCATTGCTTTATCTTTCTCTTTAAATAATTTAGAAAATAAAATAATCATTGCCTCAGATTTATTAAACCCTGCTAATTCTTCTTGGTAATCAACCATTAATTTGTTGAAACCATTTGCAATGTCCTCACTTTTAGCCGAAACAATTGTCAATGTAATCACTTTATATTGATATTTTTCAGTAAATTCACTTGCAATGATGCCCCCCATATCATGTCCTAAAATATGTGCAGAATCGATGTTTAATGCTCTCATTAAATCATTTAAATCTTCAACATGATCTTTTAATTCATATGATTCTGTTCGTGAAGATTTCCCATGACCTCTGACATCATAAGTAATTACTCTATACTGCTTCTTGAGTTCATTTTTTAAATCCTTAAATCCTGCCAAATTTCCATCTAATCCATGAATTAAAATGATGGGGATGCCTTCGCCTTCATCAATATAGTTAAGTTCAATCTGATTACAAATTTGAATTTTATTCATCTTGGCACCTCCCTTTAGTCATTTATATACCCATATTAAAATAGTGTTACGCTTTCAGGTTATTTTCAGTTTAATTAAATTATTTTTAGATTAAAATGGTGATTCATTTTCTAAAACAAGCTTTATGGTAAACAAATGATATATTTTAATAAATTAAAAAACTCAGAAAGATATGTCTAGCATATTTTCTGAGTTAAAATCTTTGTATTATGATGATTTAGTACGTGCAGATAAACGTATCGTATAAAAAATGATTAGCACAACAAGTATAATCCATATTGCTAAAGAGAAAAACTGTGCAATTTCCGGATTAGTTACCATTGCATCTATTGTTTTTTGACAAAATAGTAAGCCAACTCCAACAAATTCTATACGTTTAAAGAATATACCAACAAGACTTAGAATGATTCCAGCGAAAAATACAAACTGATGACCGTTGATAGAAATAGGAATAATAGCCCAATTAAAGTGAAATCCTTGCATAATTACTAGAATTAAAGCAATAATACCAATGATTATTCCAGTTCTCATTTCATACTTATTACTGTATAAATAGTTTTTTTTGGCAATACGCACATATAATATGAGTGTTATTGGAAATATGACTAAGCAATAAAATAAGCTTATACCGGTAATTGCTTGAAAAGCTACATATTGTTTATCGTACAAATATGAAATAAGAATAAAGTTAATGATAAAGAAAATCATTGGATTGAGTTGTAATGCAAACAAATTACGCTGAATTGTTAATATTAATTGCGCAGGTGATTTACCTCTATATTCAATGTAATCTTGATCTTTTTCTTCAGACTTTTTAATATCTTGTCGATATTTTTCTTTTATATCATCAATTAAGTGTGGTGACATTCCTTTGTGACTAAAATAATCATTAATATTTTCGAGTAATACTTTATCATTCGTACGCATGATTTACTCCTTTTCATTTAAATCTTGATGTAAATTGTAGATTTCATAAGTTAATTATTTTCAAATTAAAATTTTATCATACATCTTACAATTTTACTTGAACATAATGATTAATCATATCATCATTAGCAACTAAAATAAAAAGAAGAGCTAAAGTGAAATCCATTTTACAAATTATGATTTCATCTTTAAACTCTTCAAATTTCAAACTATTTTATCTTATAAAACGTATATCCAATTCTTCTTATTTATTTAAGTCTATACGATATAACTTCACATTTTTATCTTTTGGTGAATTTGAACTGAATTGATAACTTGCTTGGCCTTTTTGAATATAGCCAAAGTTACCTGTAACATTATTATAATGTACACGACTTATAGCTTTATGACCAAGTTGTTGTTTTACGGCTTTGTATGAAGGGCCGTTTGCATTATTATACGTCATTGATACGCGTGTAACATTTCCTCTTTCTTTTTTACCGTTAGCTGTTACTAACAAAACACCTTTATCAGTTCTAAATTCGTAATACTTTTCATTACTATTTGGGTTATAAGAATAGATAGGATGACTATACTTTTTTAATACACTCTTCATTGATTCGCCTATCTTAACGTTTTCTAATGATTTATCACCTTTGTTTAATTGTTGTACTGTTTTCATTGAATTACCAGTTGCCGCTTCAACGTTGTTTCCAACGCTTACTCCTGTTAAAACTAATCCTAAAACAAGTAATGATGTTATTAGTTTTTTCATAAGCACTCACTCCTTTGATTCTTTATGTCTTCTGTGCTCATGTTAATTGTACTATAAATATTACTAAAATAACAATAATATTACAAAATGATTACGTAAATTGTGTAGATAACTTTCTTTTAACAACTGTTTCAGCGCTTATAGTAAAACATATCTTGCTTAATTCATTGATTATTACCTTACAAAATTTCAGTATGAACTCTTTTATTTAGGTGCATATTGGTGAATGAAGTTTGTTGACTCTTGAGTAAATTGAGCCTGTTCTTCAACAAAAGGATATACACTTGAATGTTGATAGACGTTAAATTCACTGTGTTGAATCAAATCTGCGACTTCTTTAGCTTCTAGTGTAGTTGTACGTTCTCCGTGTTCTCCAGCAACAATAAGCGTAGGAACTTGAACATGCTTGAAAACATCTGCAATACCTTCGGATTTGAAAACATCTTTAACAGCTTGAATTTCTTCTTTAGTAGAAATACTATTTGTATCAACGACATGCTTTAAAAATTTATTCATCTTACGTGCTTTATAATATCTACGTTTATCCAAAAATTTTTCTTGCTTATCATCTTCCCAGTTACGTATTTTATGTGCATATTTTCTGAACAAGCGTTCTTCAGGCAATTCACCTTCTATTGAAGTAGGATTAACTAATATGATTGAGGATACATAGCCTGGATTTCTAACAGACATATCAGCAGCAATAAGTGCCCCCATCTCATGGCCAATAAATGCTGCTTCATCAATATATATAGCATCTAATAAAAATTTTATATCGTCAGCAAAGTCATAAAACTCTATATTTCTAGGCTTATCAGAATAACCATGTCCTCTCAGATCGATGAGCACAACCTGAAAAGACTTTGCTAATACCTTAGCTAAATCATTAAAAACAGCATAATTATCAAAAGCGGTATGCACGAGTACGACAGGATAACCTTGCCCCATAGTACTATAGTGTAATGTTGTACCGTCTTGTTTAGTAATTAAATCCATTGCCATGTTGTTCTTCTCCTTCTGTTTCAAAATTATCTGGTAAAATTTTAAGCAATTCCTCTATGGTAGTAATTGTATAATCTACTTCTTCTGTTAATGGCTCCAATTCTGCATCTTCTTGTTTATACCACACACTTACCATCCCCATTGCACGTGCAGGAGCAACATCGTTTAATGCATCATCTCCGACATACATTATTTCAGATGGTTTAACCCCCAATTGATCAATCATATCTTCAAAGATTTTAGGATGCGGCTTACGATAACCTACAGTTTCAGAAGTAGTTAAATAATTAATAACGTGCATAATACCCAATGAATGCAATCTAAATTGTTTAATTTTGGATTTTCCATTTGCAATCACACCAATCATGTAATGATGTTTCGATAACTTTTCTAATGTATACAAAGTATCATAGTAAGGGAAAACGTAACGATAGAAATGCATTTCAAAGTCATTAAATAAATCTCTCCATTTAAGACGGTCGATATGAAATTGTTTAATGATTTCCTTATATAGATCAGGTTTATCGTTGTCTTCATCATCGTCTAATTCAATAAATTTATTCTTATAATCTGCTAGTTGCACATGAATAAAATAATCATGAAACCGTTCATATTGCTCTTCTATAAACTTTTCACGCGATTTAACTCTATCTAATAGCGTGCCTTCTAAATCAAAGACGATAGCCTTAATGCAGTTTAAATTCATTTTCAATGACCTCTTAACTTTTTAATAATACTATTGTAGCAAAAGAGTAGTGTGAACGTCATATGTTAGTCTGTTTAACTAAAATATAAAATAGGACTGGTACGCCGAGCAATGCCATCACGATGCCTACAGGAATTTGAATAGGTTGTATCATTGTACTTCCTATAAAATCTGCCATTATCATGACTACAGCACCTATGATTATATTCAATAACATTTGTAATCCTATTTGATAACGCCAATAAAATTTTCTAATCAGTTGTGGAATAATCATGCCTATAAAACCAATAACTCCAACGTATGCGACCACAACTGCTGTCATGATGGAAGCTACTATAAGAACAATATACGTTACTTGTTGTACATTTAATCCTAAAGACTGACTTTTCAATTCACCAACTTGCAATAATTTAATTCCTTTTTGCATTAAAAATAATACTATGATTGCGACAGATGCTATCATGCTAATAATCATAACGTCCTGATATTCAGCTGATGAAAACCCACCGAACAGATAACTAGCAATTGGATTCATCTTCTTAGGATTAATCAAAACAAGCAAATACAATAATGCATTCAATAGTGCACCAAGTAGTAATCCCGTTAATATAAGCATTTGAACAGGATATCCTTTGGCTAGCATCGCTGAAACACTTAAAACAAGTAACAGTGTGATTAAACTAAAAATAATGGAGAATATAGGGAACCATAAAAAACTAAGTCCCAAAAATAAAGCAATTCCAGATCCTAATGATGCACCACTAGCTAATCCCAATGTAAAACTATCTGCAAGTGGATTATTTAACACGATTTGATACACTTGGCCAGCTAATGTAAGTACTGCACCAGTGAGCATGGCTTCAAGCAATCTAGGTAAACGAACCTGGAATAATATGGTTTGATTAAAAACATCATCAAGTTTTCCTACATCCCAGCATAAACTTAAGCTCATGCTTAATATTAAAATAAATAACCATATAATAACACTTCTATATTTATTCATAACTCTCTCTTTCAATACTTTCTTAATCACTATATTAACAAAACAATACTTAAAAAGTGTAAAACGACTGTCTTCCATTCGTTGGACGATTTAGTCATCGAGTAATGAGGTTGAATCAAAGGGCATTTGCATCAGTTTAATTCAATCCCCGTTTATCATAAATATTAAAAATACCTGAGACAATAACTACTGTCCCAGGCGTTTGAAATACATCTTTGTCAGCTTATTAAGAAAAAATAATTATCTAAGCAAAATACAATACATCGTATTCAAATAATTATTTTTTATATATTTCGTCTCTTAAATCCTTTAGCCCTTCATCAATACGAGGACCTGGTCGAGAAACTTCATCCCCATCTACTGTTTCAATACGTGTATTTTTTACAGCATTAATTTTATCAAAACCACCACGTTTTTTTATCATTTCTATGTAGTCTGATTTTGATTTACCTTCTGTGGAAATCAGAATATCAGGATTACGTTTAATAATGCTTTCTTTACTTACTGATTTCCAACCTTTAACATCATCAAAACTATTTTTAGCATCTAGTTTCTCTAACATATCGTTAAAGAATGTATCTTTTCCGGCAGTGTAAATGTCTGGTTTAGATGATACTTCCATAAACACTTCTTGTTTCTTATGATGTTTAGGAACGGAGTTAATGATTTTATCTACATTATGTTTTGTTTCATCAACAAGTTCTTTAGCTTGTTTTTCACGATCCGTTAATTTTCCAATTGATTTAAAGGTATCATAAGTTTCATCAATCGATTGTGCATCTTTCACATAAACGACTTTTACTCCCTTATCTTTAAGTGACTTTAGCACTTTACCTGCAGAATTTTTCTGTGACTCATGCGCTAAAATCAAATCCGGTTTAGCTTTTATTAATTCTTCTTTATTTAAATTCATCGCATCGAATTGTTTTTTACCTTTTTTTACATCTTTAGGATAATCATCCACAGTGGATACACCTACTATATCTTCTCCGATTCCTAAGCGATATAAAATTTCTGTGTTACTAGGAATGAGCGAAACAATTCTATGATATTTTTTATCGCTTTTTTCAGTGTCTTTATTATTAGATGAGTGGTTGGCATCTTGACTACATGCAGCCAGTACTACAATCAATGCGCATATAACTATCCATAGTTTACTTTTCATTTGGAGCATCACCCTTTCACAAATTATTTTTAATGTTCCTATTCATCATATCAAAATATACCAATATTTGTAGATACAATTTTATTTGATTTTCACAAAATATGAGAAAAAGACAACTTTGAATTAAATCAATTAATATATTTAACCCCAACTTGCTTTGTCTGTAGAAATTCTCGTTGAATTTCCTTATGTTGGGGCCCCAACCCCAACTTGCTTTGTCTGTAGAATTTCTCGTTGAATTTCTCTGTATTGGTATCAGTTTTACAATGTAAGTATCAATCGGTAAAATGCTAAAAATGTCTGAGACAATCAACGATGTCCCAGACACATCATATTTTATAATTTAATAAACGTTTTTATCGCATCAGAAATGTATAAATTCAAACCACGTTCACGTTGCTTGTTAATAAACTTTACAAATCGTTCGTCTTCAATATAAATCTGAGCTATATATTCTAAAAATTGATTGTCACAATTAGGAACTTGTTCTTTCAAAATACATTGTAATTTCTTAATTTTTCCACTTGCTTCAAGTATAGAAACTTTGTTTAAATATAGCTGATTCATATCGTCAAAAAACATATTTAATTGCTTATTAATTTCCTCAAAATGATTTTGCTGTTCTGATTCATCCTTACTTTTTTGTTTATCTTTATATGCTTGATAATAATGGGTATCTCCATACTTACTTGCTGCTTCTTTTTCATACTGTTCATTTAAATTGAAATTTTGCATTGTAGTTACCTCAATCTCTTCATTATCTTGGTGAAAATGATGTTCTAACGTACAGATAATATCATTTAAGCGATCTCTTTTTTTAACAATGTGATAAAAATTATCATGTAATATTTTAGTTCTAAAATCACTATCACCTTCAAAATATATCTGTATTTGTTTTAGTGTTAAATCTAATTCCTTTAAAAAGAGAATATATTGTAACTTTGAAATATCTTGAACATTATAATATCGGTACCCATTAGCACTCATTTGTTGTGGTACGAGTAACCCCTTTTCATGATAATAATGAAGCGTACGTATACTAACTCCGGTAATGTCAGAAAGCATTTTGGGACTGAAGCGTTCTTTCATCATTTCACCTCCTGAATTAAAGTATGAGGTATGACGTTACGTTAAGGTCAATACTTATTTTTTAAAATAGGTATCTAAAAAGGTATAGCGTTGTTTCCCTTCACCATTAAAATAATTTTTTCCAAAATTATCTAATAAAGCGTGAAACTCATTTGCATCTTGATTTGAAAATGATTCAGGAAGTGTTAATTCCTGCTTCAATTGATGATAACTTTCTGTATGTTGATATCCCAATTTTCTAAAAATACGTCTAGTATAACTATCAGGTATAAATTCTTTACCTTTAAAAATATATACTATTAAGACGTCAGCGGTCTCTTCACCTATGCCACGGATGGTGAGTAACTCTTTTCTTAAGTTATCACTGTATAACTTAGCTATACTACTATAATCAAAGTGATGTTCATTTAACCATAGTAACAATGCTTGTATAGCCTTAGCTTTATTTTTATAGAAACCACTCGAACGTATCACTTGCTGCAACGATTCTAAAGGCATTTTCAATATTGTCTGTGCATTAAAAGAAGTTTCTTCCTTTAATCTTGATAACGCTATATCTGCATTATTCCAATTAGTATTTTGGACTAGAATTGCCCCAAGCATCATTTCTATTGGTGTTTCTGCTGGCCACCAATATTGAGGGCCCATATTTTGATATAGAATTTGATATAATTTCTCTATTGATAACATGATTTCTTCCCCCGCAAAACTTCGAATGATTATTTTATCTCGCATGCTACATTATCCAATTTTCCCAAGAAGTCTGAGGTGTTGTCCTACCTAATTGTTGATATTCCTTTTATAACAAACTTTATGCTGTACCCCAATCTCGGTTTGCTATGCTTATTTTTTCTTTTGGGTATGCATATGTAAATGTAAGAGCCTGTACATATAAATATGTCAGGCTCTCGTGTATCTATTTTATGAAGTTTTACATAGATTCTGGTGCTGTGACACCTACTAATGCTAATGCATTGTGCAAGGTAATACGCACCGCTTCAATCATAGCTACATATGCTTTAGTTTTTTCTGTATCATTTGTAAGCACTTTTTCAGCATTGTAAAATTTATGGAATGCTGCAGCTAGATCTTGAATATAATTAGTTAGACGATGAGGTGCGCGATGTTCGGCTGCACTCTCTATCGTTGATTCAAATTCTGCTACTTTTTTTAATAAGTCTATTGCTTTATCATTATTTATTTTAGAAAAGTCTGCATCAGTAGACACTTCAATACCTTGTTCTTTAGCTTGCTTTAAAATAGAGCAAATTCGTGCATGTGCATATTGTGCGTAATAAATTGGATTGTCCTGAGATTGCTCTTTAGCTAACTCTAAATCAAAGTCAAAATGAGAATCAGGACTACGCATTGTTAAGAAATAACGTGCAGCATCGATACCGACTTCATCCATAATTTCACGTAAAGTAATCGCATTGCCTGTACGCTTACTCATCTTCACTTCTTCTCCATTTTGCATAAGGCGAACCATTTGCATAATTTGAATTTCAAGACGATCGCTGTCTACACCAAATGTTTCTAAGCTAGCTTTGAGACGATTAATATAACCGTGGTGATCTGCACCCATTAAATCAATTAAAATATCATTTCCTCTATTAATCTTGTTGTAGTGATAAGCCGTATCTGGTGTGAAATAAGTATAATTACCGTCTTTTTTTATTAATACACGATCTTTATCGTCTTTGAAGTCACTTGTACGTAACCAAGTTGCACCATCTGCTTCATACGTATAGCCTAGTTCTTTCATTTTAGATAATGTATTTTCAATCGCGCCATTTTCATATAAAGATGTTTCACTAAACCAATTATCAAAGTGCACGTTAAAGTCAGATAAATCCTTTTTCAATTTTTCCATTTCATAATCGACACCAAGTTGTCTAAATGTTTTTAAGCGTTCTTCATCAGTGTAGTCTTTTATTTCTGGATGTTTAACAGCGAGGTCTTTCCCGATTTCAATAATGTCTTTACCATTATAACCATCCGCCGGCATCTCATAACTCGTATCACCTAAAGCTTCAAAGTATCGTGCTTCAATTGATCGTGCTAAATTAGTGATTTGATTACCTGCGTCATTAATATAATATTCACGTGTAACGTTGTAACCAGCCGCAATGAGAATATTAGCTAAAGAATCGCCTACAGCTGCATTTCTAGCATGACCAATATGTAAGTCTCCAGTTGGATTAGCTGATACATATTCTAATAAAATGTTAGTATTCTTAGATTGTGTTGCATATCCAAATCGATCACCTTTTGTGATAGCTTCTGGAATAATGGCTGTTAAATATTGATTATCCAGATAAAAGTTGATGAAACCTGGCCCAGCAATATCAACCTGTTTAACGTGTGCTTTGCTTGTATCTAAATGTTCGACAATAGCTTGCGCAATTTCACGCGGATTACGCTTAGCAATCTTTGTTAAAACCATAGCAATATTAGAAGAATAATCTCCATTTTTAGGATCTTTAGGTATTTCAATTTTGATTTCTGGAATATCTTCTGCGAGGTTAGCTTTTCTAATACTAACTTCTATTTCTTCTATTAGCGTTTGTTTAACCTGATCGATTATACTCATTCACTTATCTCCTTATAATTTATTTCATATTGATAAGAACCCATTTTTTGTTCATCTTGATATAACTCATAATGTATTTTTAGCTTACCGCCATTATGAGTGACGAAATGCTTAAGACTTAATGTTTTAACAGTTAAAGGTATTTTTCCGGCAGGTACATCATAGAGTGTTGTCGTCTCATGTCCTTCGACGAAATGTAAGTTCATATTAATGTCACCTTTACGAATTAACTTTACACCGGTATCTTCAATTTTAATCGTAACATTGACTTTAGCATCTTCAATTTGTTCTTCGTAACGTATAAAATCTGCAAATTTTTGTTGCCAAAAACCTTTTGTAGTAAACTCAAATCTCTGCTTTTCACCATTCTGTTTCAAAACTTGATGGGTTTGAATGTTAATATTTTTATTCAATTTACTACTCACCTTAACCCTTACAATAATAAATGTCATTATAGCATAAAACTGCTATTGCTTGTAGTACTCAAGACATGTGTTCATGTCAAAAATTTACACAATATGAAAAGAACCTGAAACATCAATTTTGTCTCAGATTCTTTTTACATATTCACAATTCATAACTGATGTGAAAGTGGCACTTTCCTATTCTAGATATTGTTGCCACAGAGAACTCACACATTCAATATAAATGTCACCTATCACTTCAATCAGATTTGCTATTATTCAACATCAATAATGTCAGTTTCATATTTTTTTAATAAAAATCTATATTTATCGAAATATACGATGCCGAATATCATTGCTGCAATGATGAACATTGTCTTTTTCATCTTTTAACCTCATATTCCTCAAAATATTTTTAAATCTATAATATATTATAGCATTATCAAATTGCATTTCTATAAAATATTTAAGGTTCGAGTTAATTTTCATTCATATATTTTAGATGAAATGTCCATCTTCAAATATTACACGCTCTTTTTTATTTTGAATAAAGTGATTAAAATTATTATTTTGAAAATCACTTAAAAGAGCTTTAGATGTACTATAATTAAACATAAAATCCTCAGTCTCAATAAACATTTTTTTAAAAAGTAGTCCGTCTTTTAAAGTGATTTTTTTTATATCATTATAATCGACTTCATCTACTTTAATATATTCAAAAGTGTTAAAATTTACATTTAAAAGAGCCAAGAATTTTTCTCCAAAATAATAAACGTGTAATGGTTGTCTCTTATTTTGCCCAATTAGGAGACGCCCCTTTTCAAATGTTTGTTGTGGAAAATTTAAATCTAAAAACTCTAAAATTTTATCTTCTTTTAATTTAAATTGCATAATTAGTCCCTTCCCTTTTTTACATTCACAAATTAAAAGATAATATAATTTCCTAATATTATATTATCTTTTATGTTCACTTTTAGTGCTAGCTTCTCATATCAATGACCATTCGACCTGTGATTGTTCCCTTTTCCATTTCATCAAAAATATCGTTAATTTCAGATAATTGTCTTAATTGGACTTTAGGAATAACTTTATTTTCGGCAGCAAATTGAAATGCTTCTCTTAAATCTTGTCTGGTACCAACTAATGAACCAACGACTTCAATTCCATCAAGCACTAAACGCGGAATATCTAAATCCATTTTGTCTACTGGAAGTCCTACTGCTACCACACGTGCACCCGCCTTAACAACATCCACTGCTTGATTAAAAGGTGTTTTAGCTACAGCAGTAATCACCGTTGCATCTAATCCTTTATTATTCGTTAGACGATTAACTTCCTCAATAGGATCAACATTAGTTGAATTTATGATTGCATCAGCACCAAGCTCTTTAGCAAAATTTAATTTATCATCATTAATGTCGAATGCAACAACTTTCGCGCCCATTACGTTTTTGGCGTATTGCAATGCTAAATTACCTAATCCACCCACACCAAATACGCCTAACCATTGTCCTGGTTCGATGCCACTCACTTTTACTGCTTTATATGTTGTCACACCTGCACAGGTAATAGATGAAGCAGCCGCTGGATCAAGATTTTCTGGAACTTTAACTGCATAATTCGCATCAACAATGACTTCTTCAGCCATTGCCCCGTCAACAGTATATCCGGCATTGAGAACATCCCTGCATAATGTTTCTCTACCAGTTGTGCAATACTCACAATTACCACATGCTGCATACATCCATGCTATAGATACACGATCCCCTACCTTTAATGAATCTACGTTATCAGCAACTTCAATGACACGTCCAATTCCCTCATGTCCCAGCGTTACACCTGTTACGTCACCGAAATCTGCATTTTTAACATGTAAATCAGTGTGACATACACCACAATATTCAGTCTTTACTAATGCTTCTCCAGGTTTTAATTCTCTTAAACGTTTTTCTTCAATACTTACTTTGTGATCTTTGGTTACTACAGCTGCTTTCATAAAAAGCCCTCCCTAGTATTAAAGTGTAATTCTATTACTTCCACCCTTATTTTACACTCTTTTGAAATCGTTTTCCAAAAGTCCTTTCATTTATACTGAATTTTTTGTAAATTGTATATAGAGCGACATAATATCGTCACTTTTATAGCATATTTTATGCTTTATTCATATATTTTAATTTTTTAACTATATATATCATGTTAGTGAAAAGTCATCGCTCTTAATCACACCTTATAATTCTGGGGATGAAGATGTGTATTTTAAAAATCTTAATCGGAGGGGATGAAAGTGAAGTCGCAAGTTTTATATGGAAAATCTGAAATTGAAATCAATGTGCCTGATGATAGCACAATCATAGAGCCTCAAAACATCAATGCTATTCAAGACTATGAATCAGCAATTAAAAATGTATTAAGAAACCCCACAAATTCTAAATCTTTAAAAGAAATGGTAAACAGTAATGATATTGTTTCTATTGTTATTAGTGATATAACACGTCCAACGCCTAACCATATTCTTGTACCTTTACTAATTGAGGAATTAAATCATGTTCCTCGTGAGAATTTCGTAATTATTAATGGTACAGGGACTCATCGAGATCAAACGCGAGATGAATTGATTCAAATGTTAGGTGAAGATATTGTAAATTCAGTAAAAATCGTTCACAATCATTGCTCAGAAAAAGAAAGTCTAGCTAAAGTGGGACACAGTCAATATGGATGTGATGTATATTTAAACAAAGCATATGTAGAATCCGATTTTAAAATTGTAACAGGTTTTATTGAACCTCACTTTTTTGCCGGATTTTCAGGGGGACCTAAAGGGATAATGCCTGGAATTGCAGGTTTAGAAACAATTCAAACTTTTCATAATGCAAAGATGATTGGCGATTCGAGATCAACGTGGGGAAATTTAGAAGATAATCCAGTTCAAGACATGGCACGGGAAGTTAACCGTATGTGTAAACCTGACTTTTTACTTAACGTTGCATTGAATAAAAGTAAAGAAATTACTGCAGCATTTGCTGGTGAAATCTTTGATACACACAAAGAAGGATGCGCATATGTAAAAGAACATGCAATGTTTAAATGTGATCAACACTTTGATATTGTTATCGCATCAAATTCTGGCTATCCTTTAGATCAAAATTTATATCAAACAGTAAAAGGGATGAGTGCAGCGAGTAAAATTGTAAAAAAAGACGGTCATATTATTATGGTATCTGAATGTGCAGATGGCTTTCCTGATCATGGTAAATTTGCCGAAATTTTCAAAATGGCAGACACACCTCAAGGTATTTTAGAACTTATTCACGATCCAAACTTTAAGGAAGTTGACCAATGGCAAGTACAAAAACAAGCAAGTATTCAAACTTTTGCCAATGTGCATGTTTATTCAGAACTTACTGACCAACAACTTAAAGACTCGATGTTAATCCCAACCTCTAACATTGAACATACAATACAAGAATTAGAACATCGATATGGTCGTAAATTAACCATTGGTGTTATGCCACAAGGTCCTTTAACGATACCGTACGTAGAAGACAAAGAATAATAAATGGAGGATGGAAACTATGACTGAATTAAATACTAAAGAAATGAAATTAGACGCACTATTGAAAGACATGCAGAGTGTAGTCATTGCCTTCTCAGGTGGAGTAGATAGTAGCTTGTTACTGAAAAAAGCGATTGATGTTTTAGGTGTTAATTATGTTAAACCTGTTGTAGTAAAATCAGAATTATTTAGAAATGAAGAGTTTGAACTAGCGCTTAAACTTGGACAAAGTCTAGGTGTTGAAGTATTAGAAACTGAAATGTCTGAACTTCAAGATGCGAATATCGTTAAAAACACGCCCGAAAGTTGGTACTATAGCAAGCGCTTGATGTATAGTCAACTTGAGAATATTAAGAATAAACTAGGATTTAATTATGTGCTAGACGGTATGATTATGGATGACTTAGATGATTTTCGTCCCGGATTAAAAGCAAGAGACGACTTTGGTGTGCGTAGCGTTTTACAAGAAGCAAAACTATATAAATCTGAAGTTAGAGAATTAAGTCATCAACATGACTTGCCTGTATGGAATAAACCAGCCTTATGTAGTCTAGCATCAAGAATACCTTATGGTGAGGAATTAAGTTTCACAAAAGTTAACAAGGTCAACGAAGCAGAAAAATTCATTTTAAGCCTAGGTATCAACCACGTACGAGTACGCTATCATCACAACATAGCACGCATTGAAGTAACAGAAGATCAATTAACTAATCTTCTTAAATTGAAAGACAGTATCATATTACATTTGAAAGAATTAGGATTTGACTATGTAACAATGGATTTAGAAGGCTATCGTACAGGTAGTATGAATGAAATCATTGATACCAAATCTACAAGTTTTAAATAAGGATGTGAGTACCTATGAGCCATAGTTATAATTCTATAGAAGAGGTGCTCAAAGCTGTAAAATCAAATCAACTATCTATTAATGATGCTAAAGCCCAACTCAGTCATTATGACGAATTGGGCTTTGCTAAAATTGACTTACATAGAGCACAGCGTCAAGGGTTTCCCGAAGTTATCTTTGGGCAAGGAAAAACAAAAGAACAAATCACTAAAATCATCTCTAGTTTGATATTTCATAATGAAGTTATTCTAGTGACACGTGTTGATGAAATGAAAGCAAAATATATTTTACAACATTATCCAAAGTTGGAATATCATCAAACTGCACAGTTAATTAGCACGCCACTGAATGATATACCACAATCTAAATATTATGTTTCTGTACTTTGTGCTGGAACTTCTGATTTACCTATTGCAGAAGAAGCTGCGTTAACCGCTGAAATCATGGGAGTAAGTGTAAAACGATTTTATGATGTCGGGGTTTCAGGAATTCATCGCTTATTATCCAACATTCATGATATACGCAAAGGTAAAGTTTCAATCGTTATAGCTGGAATGGAAGGCGCTTTAGCAAGTGTTGTTGGAGGATTAGTCAACCACCCTATATATGCAGTACCAACGAGTATAGGTTATGGAGCAAACTTGAATGGGGTTACCACCCTATTATCAATGATAAATAGTTGTGCACCCGGAACCAGCGTATTAAATATCAATAATGGATTTGGTGGCGGTTACAACGCTGCACAGATTATCCATATGCTAGAAAATAAAGAGAGTGAGGTATCTTTATGACAAAAGCATTGTATTTAGATTGCCACGCAGGTATTGCCGGAGATATGCTACTTTCTGCTTTAGTTGATTTAGGCGCACACCCTGAAGACATTGAATCAGAACTAAAAAAGTTACCTTTAGATCAATTTAAGCTACATTTTCAAAAAAGAGTAAAACAAGGTATTCATGCAATGACATTAAACATTGATGTTAAAGAATCAAATCATCATCGTCACGTTAATGATATATTTAAAATGATAGATGACAGTACTCTTCCGGAAAGAGTTAAATATCGCAGTAAGAAAATTTTTGAAATTATTGGCCAAGCAGAAGCTAAAATTCATGGCATGTCGTTTGAAGAAGTTCACTTTCATGAAGTAGGGGCAATGGACTCTATTATCGATATTATTGGTGGGTGTATTGCTCTAGAACAACTAGGGATTAACACATTATACTGTTCAGCTATTCCAACAGGTCATGGTAAAATCCATATTGCTCATGGCATTTATCCAATCCCTGCACCTGCTACTGCTGAAATTCTTAAAGGTATCCCAATCGCACATTTTGATGTTCAAAGTGAACTCACAACCCCTACTGGTGCTGCATTTGCTAAGGGACTCGTTTCATCGTTTGGGCCATTTCCTTCAGCAACAATACAACATATAGGCTATGGTGCTGGCAGTAAGGATTTTAATTTCCCTAATATATTAAGGGTTATTCAATTTGACTCTGAATTCGAGCAACAAGATAGCGTTCAAGTAATAGAGTGTCAAATAGATGATATGACCCCTGAAGCATTAGGTGATTTTATGAATAATGCGTTAGAACAAGGTGCTTTAGATGCTTACTATACGCCTATATTTATGAAAAAAAGTCGCCCAAGCACGCAGTTAACGTTAATATGTAAATTACATGATAAGATATATTTCGAACAACTTATCTTACAAGAAACAAGTTCTTTAGGCGTCAGAAGTACTTCTGTTAATAGAAAGATCTTGAATCGCGCGTTTAAAATTCTTTCTACACAACACGGCACTGTTTCCATTAAATTTGGTCTACAAAATGGAAAAATTATGAAAATGAAACCCGAGTATGAAGATTTGAAGAAGATGGCTAAAACTACAAACCAACCGTTTCAAGTAATTCATAACGAGGTATTACAACAACTCTATCAAACATATCGTATAGGAGATATACTTCAATAAATTAAGTCTTATTCATTTAAATTTTGCACATCAAAAAAAGGATAGGGACAGTCATTCTACATAAAACTGTCATCTATCCTTTTATTCTATTCAAATGCTCGATATAGTTCTTCACTAGAATTATTCCACATTTCAACGTTATGATTCTGTAGAAATTCTTTTAAAATTTGTTTGTTATCATCACCGATTTGGTCAATGATAAATTGATGTTTCATGGACTTATCCATCATATTAACATGTTCTGGCATGCTCTTATAACCACGTCTAATACTTTTGTTAACTAATAAATAGCATGCAGTCACACCCGCATAATATGGTCCTTGTTCACTACGTTCGGTCGTCACCCAACATAGCCAGTATGCTTTAGCCTCCTCACCTTCAACTTGCGATTTGTCAGTAATCCACTTGACACCCTTTTCAACTTCAGCACGTGCATGCATACCACCAATATCAACAAATGCCTTCTGATTTTCAATATCTATAAAAACCGGGGCAATATTATCTAAACTAATTGAACCAATATTAGTTCCTTTATGACCATCTAGTGGATCATTTTTTATAATATTGAAATTGAAACCTTTTTTCTCAGACAAACGAGACACCTCCTAATAAGTCATTAAATAAAAACGATATATCTTATTCTTAACAGTTAGTTTAATTCATTAAGCAAGTTAATAATAGAACCTTTAATTTGATAATCTTTAATCTTTAAAATCATTTCTTTAGGATAATATAATTTATGGTCTTCTCTATTAATCCCTGTAATACTATTGATTACCAATGATTGATTACTTATTTCTGTAATTCCACCATTACTTTTTAATAAATGAATCGGTTTACGATTTGATCCCGGGCGATCATAATCATAAGGTAAATCTGAAAATGCTTCACTTACAAAGTAATAATCAGGATTAATACCACCCGCTTCAAATAATTCTTGCAATTCAGAAATGGTAATAATTGAACCGTCGAAAGGAATATATTTAAATAAATCTCTATTGATAAACCGTCTTGATAAATCACTTAATATTGGATCATTTTCATGAATCCATTTCTTCAAGTAATACAATACAACTGCTTCATCAAGTTCCACATATTGTTCAATCGTCATTGTTCCTTCAAAGAATGGTATGAAGTCTTTTGGATACATTTTAAATTCATATCCTTCATTATAAAGCTGCTTAGCTCGTTTTAAACAATTGTTTAATAAAACTTCTCCACCACGGCTTACTGGATGAAAATATATTTGCCAATACATTTGATAACGACTCATAATGAAATTTTCGACAGCATGCATACCACTATCTTTAATTAACACTTCTTCTTTAGATGGTCTCATCAACCTTAAAATACGCTCCATATCAAATGAGCCATACGTTACGCCTGTAAAATATGCATCTCTTTGTAAATAGTCCATTCGATCAGCATCAATTTGTGAGGAAATCATAGAAATAACAAGCTTATTATCGTGCGTTTTATTAATTACATCAGCTACTTGTTTAGGAAAGTTATCAGAGACTCGACTTAGTACACCATTAACCTCAGTATTTCCTGTAATAATAGCTTGTGTAAATGCTTCATGGTCTGTATTAAATATTTTTTCAAAACTATGAGAGAAAGGACCATGACCTAAATCATGTAACAACGCAGCACACAACGCGAGTGGCCGATCTGTATTATCCCACGCGTCTTGTCCTATAAATGTCTCATCAATCATTCGACGCACAATTTCATAAACACCCAAAGAGTGTCCAAAACGACTGTGTTCGGCTGTATGAAAAGATAAATATAAAGTACCTAGTTGTTTAATACGTCTCAAACGTTGGAATTCTTTTGTTTTAATTAAATCCCAAATCAATTGATCCTGTACGTGGATAAATCGATGAATTGGATCTTTAAATACCTTTTCTTCTGTTAATTTACTCGTTGCATATGATGATAGCGTCATACTTTCCCTCCTATCCTATATATTCCAAAAAATATTTATTTTTTATTTCTCATATCTCTAGACGAAACAATCTTAATTATTTATGTGATTGTTAAAATGATTTCTTCATTAAAGCTAAATCCATGATTTCACCATACATTTCAGGTTGATATGAGCGAATAATCTCGAATCCATGATTCTGATAATATTCGATGCCATTGCTATTATTGTTATCAACTTCTAGATAAACTGTTTCATACTGGTCTTTAAACCTTTTTAACCCCGCTTCTAGCAAACGAGTTCCATAACCTTTATGCTGAGATTCAGGTCTAACATAGTGTGCAGATAAATAAAGCTCTTCACCATAAATGAAATTTGCAAAACCAACAATCTCACTATCTTCTTCTGCCACTAAAAATAATTGCTCATTTAATCTCTTTTTTAAATGCGTTTCATTATATGAAGCGGCCAACAGTTCATTAACTGTTGAAGCAGCATAAATATTTAAATATGTGTTATACCAAGCTTTTGTCGCAACATCTCTTATCGCTACAGCATCTTTTTCAGTTGCTTGTCTGACACTATACATGTGACTTCTCCCCTAACTATTTACTTGACTATTAATATAGGCATTATACCACATGTATGATACCTTAATTCAATCTAGACATTCAAAAAGCTTCACAAAATTTATTTTAGAACTATTAATAACTACAACTTTTTAAATATGATTATTTGACACAATATTTTTTATACACATATTTCTAATTATTTAAAATTTTAAAGCAATCATTAAATAATCACTCAATACTATAATTTCATACTAACCTTCTTAAAATCATGATTTGGTTATTTCCCCATTCCATTCTTTTACATGATTAAATGCTTACTTTATGAATTGCACTACGTTAGCTTTTGGACGATTTCTACCAAAAATAATGTTATCAATGTCGTCTATCTTCCTACTTATAAATAATTTGGTTCTGTTGCAAAGTAAAAAATATAGCTAAC